>DATLIY010000008.1:600000-850122 GCA_035539175.1 Acidisarcina sp.
GCGCCCGACGGCAGCGTCAAGAACATGCGCCTCATCGGACCCTCCGGGGATGTATCGCTCGACCGCGCGGCTTGGGGAGCTATTACCGGCTCCAACTACCCGGCCCTGCCGAAGGAATTCAAAGGGCCGTACCTGGAACTGCGCTTCGCCTTTCTCTACAACCCCAAGCAAGGGCAGTAGAGGCCATGCGCCCACGGCTCCGGAATGCAGACTCCGGCCAGCAGACGGTACCGGCGGAGATACGGCTCGAACAGCGCCGCCGCCAGGTCGCCGGCCTTGCGCTTCTCGCGATAGCTATCCTCATCTTTAGCCTCTGGCGAGCCGGTCTCGCCGCCGTCTTTCCAACGGGCTGGTGGCGGCTATGGTAGGCGCGCATTCTCCTGAGCCTCTGGTTGTTGTGCTGCTGGGGCCGACAGCCAGCGGAAAGACTTCGCTATCGCTGGCCGTGGCGGAGCAATTTGCGGGCGAGGTGGTCAGTTGCGACTCCGTGGCCGTCTATCGCGACATGGAGATCGGCACTGCCAAACCCTCTCGCGCCGAGCGGGCGCGCGTGCCGCATCACCTGATTGATGTGGTTTCTCCGGCTGAGCCATACACGGCTGGCGATTACAGCCGCCATGCCCGCGCCGCACTTGCCGATATCACCGCACGAGGCCATCTGCCGGTTGTTACGGGAGGCACAGGCCTCTACCTGCGTGCGCTGGTCGATGGCCTGTTCGCAGGGCCGGAGCGTTCGCAACCGCTGCGCGATCGCCTGCACCGCATTCGAGCGCGGCACGGAGAGGGTGCGCTGCATCGCATCCTGCGACGCCTGGACCCCGCCTCCGCAGCCCTCATCCATCCCAACGACACGCCCAAGCTGATCCGTGCCATCGAGGTCAGCCTCCAGGCCGGAAAACCCATGTCGCAGGCCTGGCAGCAGGGCCGCGACCGGCTGAAAGGCTATCGCATCCTCCGCATCGGGCTGGAGCCGGAGCGGAAGGCTCTCTATTCCCGGATCAATCATCGCGCAGAGGAGATGTTTCGCGAGGGCCTTGTTGCGGAAACCGAGCAACTGCTCGCGAAGTATGGCGAAGATTGCCGCCCCCTGGATTCCCTCGGCTACAAGCAGGCCAAAGCGATTCTGAACGGCACCATGACCGCCTCCGAGGCCATTGCAGCCGCGCAGCAGGGCCACCGCAACTACGCCAAACGCCAAGGGACATGGTTCCGCCGCGAACCGGAGGTGCATTGGCTCCACGGCTTCGGGAATGAGGCAGAGATCCGCGAACAGGCGCTCGGCCTCGTCGAGCAGGCCATCGACCGCACAGCGGCAGGGGCCGCATCCTGAGATTTTCCGCTGTATTTCGCTTTCGGTATTTCGCTTTCCGGGTTTCGCGATCCGTTCCCGCGCAAGTCGGCCCATAAAAAGCGGCCAGCAGAGTCTTCCTGCTGGCCGCTTCTTTTCCGGTTGGATTTTCTAGTTCGTTACTGTCAGCGTAATCGGCAGACTGTGCACCACCGCAACATTGCCGTTGCTGGCGGAGGCGTAGACCGTCACCGTGCTCACTCCGGCCGGTGTTCCCTTATTCACAGTCGGCGGATGATGGTAGTAGCCGTATTGTGCCGAGCAGGCGCCCAGGCCCATTCCACCTGCGAGCAGCAGAGCGGCCAGGCTGAACATGCGGATTCCCGGCGTACGCTTGCGGACCGCTCCCAGCCCTGCCAGTGCCAGTACTCCCGGCATGACAAACGCAACCACAGGGAGTTTGCCGGTTGGCCTTGCCATCGCCGTGCCGCCCGTAATCGCTACCGTCTGGATATTGAGCGTGGTGACGATCGGCGTATTCTTGCCGTCCGGGACTACTGGTGACGGAGTAAACGTGCAGGTGGCCTCCAGAGGCAGCCCCCCGCAGGAGTAGCTGACAATCTGGTTGAATCCATTTTCCGGAGTCAGTTGAATCGTGGTCGTTCCGAACTGGCCTGCCTTCAGGGTCATTGAGGTTTGGCCCGTGGCGGCAATAGTGAAGTCGGGCAGCGCCGAGGTGACCGAATCCAGCGGACGAACCGGCGAAGTGGAGGGGGCAAAACTCGCCGTTCCCTCATACGCGGCTACAATCTGCTGCCTTCCCTGCGGAAGCGCATCCTTGGAGAAGGTGGCGAAACCGTTCTCGTCCAGCACCGCTGAGCCCAGCGACTGGTCCCCCAGCTTCAGGCTGACGCTGCCGCGAGGAACCGCGCTCGTCCCCACGCCCATCACGTGCACGGTGAACATCGATTGTGTCCGCGTGTCGCCTTCCTGCGTGGCAATGGAGAGCTGTGTGGTGGTCGCAGCGTGTGAAGCGACGGGTTCCGTGGCGGTCTGCGCCAAGGCATGAGGCGTCGTGATTCCGCCTTCGATCAACAGCCCGGCCACAACACAAGCTGCGGCGCAGATCCCCGCAACTGAGCGGCTTGCCATTCCAAACCACTGCATCCTGACTACCTTTCGCATCCGCACCCCATCGCCCATCTCTGGACTTCGATCTTATTCAAGGAGCACTGCCCAGACGGCAGACTCCCCGGCAGAAATTTTGAGCAGATCCACTCGATCCGGCATTCGCTGCCGGGGCGCCCGTGAAGGAAAGCCCCGCGCGGCTCAGATCCACTCATACGGCTGAAGTGGAGCGATCCAGGCTCAAACTACCATTGTATCTGGCGCGGAGCCAAAACAGGAGGGAGCACAGCCGAAAGACACGGCAATTGCGTATCCGGCAGCGAACTATGGGTTGGCGGAGGGTTGACGGGCGGTTGGCGGGCGGTCTGAGTGGGGCGGTAGGTCTTGGCGTGTCATCCCGCGCTCAGCAAAGGGCAGGGGAAGGAAGAAGACGCAGTGTACTGCCCTGTCATTCTTAGCGCAGCAAAACGTTTGTTATCCCGAGCCAACTAAACCTTGCAACTACACCTTGTCATCCTGAGCGATATAACTTCGCTATTCCAAGCACAGCAAAACCTTGTCATCCTGAGCACCTGTTTTTCTTGTAGCAGCGCAGCAAAGGATCTGCTTCCAATGACCGACACTGGATCGACCCGTGCCCGGATCGACCCAGTTGTCAGCCCGTGGATCAGGAGGCCTTGGACCTGCCAGGGTCGATGATCTGGTCGCGATCGGCCTCCCGCTCGATCCGCACCGTCCGCTCGCTCGCGGTAGTTGAGCGGATAGGGGTTTTCTCGACTCCGTGTGTGCTGACGGATTTTTCACCCGACGACGAGATATCTTCTGCGCCGGCGGCTTTCAAAGCATCCTTGGCACGGGAGACTTCTTCCGAACTGTCGCAGTGAACGGACAGCAGAATACCTCCATTCTTTACGCGGCCTTCGTAGCGCTTGGCTTCATATTCCGGGATACCCATCCCCACCAATGCTCCGACAACGCCGCCCACCGCTCCTCCCACGCCCAGGCCGGCCAGGGCTCCCATAATTGGGCCAGCCGCGATCAGCGGACCTACGCCGGGGATTGCAAGAGCGCCCATGCCTGCAAGCAGGCCCAAGGCACCGCCGATACTTCCGCCTACACCCACGCCAGTAGCGGTCCCTTCAGGAGCCTTGGTGTTCTTCTCCGTTGCAAACTCGTGGGTGCTTTCGTTATCTGCCATCAGGATGGATATGTCCCGGCTGGGAAATCCTGCCAGGGTTAGCATGTCAACCGCAGCCTCTGCTCTTGCGCGATTGGGGAAGATGCCGAAAGCTGCTGTATTGGTTCCTGCCATATTGATTCTCCTTTGGTTGCTCGAACGTGACCGGACCAGCCTGATTGCTGGTTGGCTATTGCTTTACCGTGAGTTCGTTCGTCACCTTATCCGCGCTGCCAGCTACTTCAGCGGCCTTGGCAGCCACACTCTGCTTCTCTTCCTCGGAGTTCACCGTTCCCCTCAAGGTCACCATTCCATCCTGCGTAGCGATCTTTACGTTGTGCGCAGACATGGAAAGAGACTTATCCGCAAGAAGCGAGCGACGAATCTTCTTCGTCATCATGCGGTCCGAGGCCTTGTCCGTGGGCTGCGCGGCCATTGGCTGGGCAGCGTTTTGGTTCTGCTGTGTATTACTCGGAGCCTGACTTTGCGGAGTCGCCTCCGGGGTTGTGCTTGGCGGTGTAGCTTCCGGCGCCGTGTTTTGTGGCGTGGTTTCAGGAGTCTGCGGCGCAGTCTCCGGTGTCGCGGTCTGCGGCGAGTTCTCCGAAGGGGTGTTCTGCTGCGAGTTGTCAGGAGCGGTAGCGGGTGGAGGGCTGCTCGGTTCCTGCGCGAATGTTGCGCAGGGCACAGAGGAAAGTGCCAATAGCGCCGCGGAGGCGACGAAAGGCTTCTTAAATCTCGTGAGTTTGCGAATTGTCATCGGATACCCCATGAGTAACGCGAGCGAAGCCTCTCTCCAGATTTCTTCCGTCTCGCGATACGTGTGTTCGGCAGTGTCTTCTGCCGGATGCTCCGAAACCGAGGGGGATCTTTCCGCACGCCCCGATTTCGCGCTATCCAATGCTGGGATGCACGCATACCCG
This sequence comes from Acidisarcina sp., assembly GCA_035539175.1. NCBI lineage: Bacteria > Pseudomonadati > Acidobacteriota > Terriglobia > Terriglobales > Acidobacteriaceae > Acidisarcina > Acidisarcina sp. The sequence goes on from DATLIY010000008.1 coordinate 604,514, forward strand.
CTCCTGTTGGCAGGTAAGACGTGCAATATAAGCGTAATATTTTCAATTATTTGTAAGATTTACAGCGGACCGGAAAGTAGCTAAAGAGGCGACCTTCGCCATTGGCGCATCAAAGGGAGGTCTGGGCGAGCAGCCAGAGGCAAAAAGAAGAAGGGCTGAGCTGCCTCGAAGTTGTCGGCTTCGAAGGCACTCAGCCCTTATGTTTTTTTCTGCCACGGAGGAAGGAATCAGCGGCGGAACATCCACTCCACAGCCTTGCCTGCCTCGGCGCTGATGTGTGAGGGCACGGCCGCTCCATGCATGAGATTCGGCGGGAAGAGAGGATCTGTAGCGGCGACCGCTCCCACGTCCACCACCGGAATCTTGGTTCCCAGTGCAGCGTTCATTGTCTGGATGAAGGCATTCGCCGTGATGGCATATCCAGTGTTTGTCGGGTGGATCCCATCGAGCGAGAAGAAGCCGCCGAGAAATCCGAAGCCCAACGGATAGCCGTTGATCACCGGAGGATGGAGCCGCAGATTGTTGGTCGCGGAGTAGACATCGACCAGCGTTCCGCCGCTGGCCGCGACCTGCTGGGCTATGACTGCGTTGTAGCTCTGCACCATTTGCCGCACCGCAGCGGCTTCACTCGCGTTCAGCGCACCGGCATCGTCCACTTGCGTCTTCTGCTTGCCCTGCAGAATCGCGGCTACCTCCGCCAGTCCTGTCGGGTTCACCAGATCGGTCGGCTGAATACCTGTGAGCAGGCTGAGCTGCGCCGCGGGAATCCCGGTGATCTGCGAGTACTCGCCCAGCACCAGTGCCCCTGGCGTCAGATACGCAACGCCGGTGACATCCGGAATGTTCGCTACGATCAGGTTGGCCCTGGTGTCGGTCTGCAGCCGCTGCATCAGCAGCGTAAATTGCGCCGTGAAGTCGCTGATCGAAGTCATGCTGGCAGGAGTGCCGGTAATATCGGCCACCAGCGCGTCGTTATTGCCAATCCACAGGAAGAGCGTGGTCGGGTTGAGCTGGTGCGCCCACTGCAACTGCGTGTACTGCACGCCCTCCTGGATGCCGGGGAAGCCGAGCACCAGGTAGGTAATCGTCTCCTCGCCGGTGGTGGGAATCAGTGACGGCGCGGTGTGAATGAGGTCGTTCAGCGTGTGTCCCGGCACGGCTACGTCGGTCGCCTGCAGCTTCAGGTCGTCGCGCCCTTTGCTGGTGCCGCTCGCCGGTTGGACCACCGGCGGAGGCCCAAGGCTGGCCAGTTGCAGCACGGCGGGAGCCCCGGGTGGCGCAATCAGCGGCAGCTCGATGGAAAACTTCGCCTGCTCCGCGACCAGGCTGGCGAAACCATGGGGTTGCTGCGTATCCAGCAGCGAACCGTTCTGAAATCCAGCCGTCAGCGAATCCCCTAGAAAGACGACATTGCTGAAATTTCCCGCGTTTTGCGCGGGAGATCCGCTCAGGGTTGGGGAGGAGAGCTTGTCGCCGCAGCCGCTGATCCCAAGCAGCATCAGGCAGGCGAGGAAAGACCGGGCAATCAACCGCTTTGTCCAAAAATTACTGGCAGTGCTCACTTGGGGGCCTCAATTGGGAAACGTTGCAGCGAGGCAAACTCCAACTCACTCCAACCGCGCGAGTTTCCTTGAATGCAGCGGCACCTGTCAAGAGGGGCGGGGATTCAGAGAGTGTGCCCTCCACCGCAACAGGCTCCGCACCTGAAAAGTGGGCGCGACAATTCGTTTAAGATGAAGCTTCCAACATGTCTACACGTCCAACCTGGGTCGAAATCTCGCGCCAAAGTCTTCTCGCCAACTATCACTTCCTGCGCCAACTGGCAGACCGGTCCGCTGACCTGCTGGCGGTCGTCAAGGCGGATGCCTATGGCCATGGGCTGGAGCACTGCGCACCGATCCTGGCGGACGCAGGAGCGGAGTGGCTGGGCATTACTTCTGTCGAAGAAGGAGTTTGCACTCGATCTTTATGCCCCGGCCCGCAGCGCATCCTGGTGATCTCGGGCCTATGGCACGGCGAAGCAGGAGCGGTGCTGGAGCATGACCTGACGCCGGTTGTGTGGGAGCACTTCCACCTGGACGAGTTGGAGGCCGCGGCGGCGCAAAGGGGGCTCGGTCCGCAATCGGTTGCCGTGCACCTGGAGATCGACACCGGGATGGCCCGTCAGGGAGTGGCGGCTCCGTATGTCGGAGCGGACGGGCAGAGAGTTACCGATGCGCCGGAGCTGAAGCGTGTGCTTGAGCGGTTCCATCCCCAGTCCCCGCTGCGGCTCGAAGGCATCATGACGCACTTCAGTGCGGCGGATGACCTGGTTTCCGGGCAGTCCGAGCACCAGATGGCGCGCCTGGCAGCGGCGCTCGAGTACGTTGCCGCGGCTGGATTGCAATTTCACTGGCTGCATGCGGGAGCCTCCGCCACGCTGCTGGACGGGCAGGATCTGCCCGCCATGGCGCAGTTGGCGTCCAGTGCAGGAGCGCGCCTGATGCTGCGTCCCGGCCTGGCGCTCTACGGATATAGCCCCCGCTTCTCTCCCCCCCGTCTCTCTGTCTGTGGCGAGCCTGGGGGCGAGTCTGGGAGCGAGTCTGCCGGGCACCTGCAGCCGGTACTCACGTGGAAGACTCGCGTGGTTTCCATGCGTTCGGTTCCTCCGGGCGAGGGAGTGAGTTACAACGGCACCTTTCGCACCGAACGCCCGACGCGGCTGGCTCTGCTCGCCGTGGGCTATGCCGATGGGCTGAACCGGCTGCTCTCCAACCGCGCCAGCTTTCTGGTGCGCGGCGAACGGGCTCCGATTGCGGGAAGAATCTGCATGGACCAGTGCCTGCTGGATGTGACCGATATTCCCGCGGTAGAGATCGGGGACGAAGTCACCATTCTTGCAGGAAAAGAGACGGGCGCCATGGACGCAAGCGACCACGCCGACCTCCTCGCCACCATTCCCTGGGAGGTGCTCTGCGATATCGGCCCCCGGGTTCCGCGTCTGCTCGTCGACTAAGCATCTCCGCTTAAGCGAAGCAGCAAATTAAGCGAAGCTGCAAAGGGGAGCCTCGTTCCCCTGCTGTGCCGCGAAATTCGTGACGCGGAATTTTTAGAGGTGGAAGCGGTTCAGGCCGGTCCGGTCCAGGTGCGCAGCGATGGCGCGATTGATCTCCAGCGCGAGGGCCAGTGCCGCGCGGCCGTCTTCGGCGGAGACTCGTGGCCGGCTCCTCTCGCGCACCGCAGCCAGAAACGACTCGATCTCCAGCCGTAGCGGCTCCCCGGGCGCGATAGCAGGCTTTTTGAAGGACAACCCGGCTGCAAGCGACGGAATGGGCAGCGAAAAATCTGGCGCCGGACTCGGGTTTGTTCCCGGGCTGGCTCCTGGGTTTGTTCCGAGATTGGCTCCGCTACCGGGATTGGTCTTATCGACATTGATGACCAGCAAATCTTTGCGTGCATAGTCGATCGAGACATACTGCCGCGGCTGGAAGAAGCGCAGCTTGCGGACCCGCTCCGTGCTGACGCGGCTGGCGGTAAAGTTGGCCACCGCGCCGGACTCGAACTCGAGCCGGACATTGGCGATATCCACCCTGGGCGACAGGATGGGCAGGCCAACGGCCCGAACCTCGCGAACGGTGGAGCGCGCGAAACTGAGCACGATGTCGAGGTCGTGGATCATCAGGTCGAGAACGACATCGACGTCGAGCGCTCGCGGCGTAAAGACGCTGAGGCGGTGAACCTCAAAGAACATTGGGCAGTTCAGGTGCGGCTCAACCGCCGTGATCGCGGGATTGAAGCGCTCGAGGTGCCCCACCTGGAGGATGCGGTGCCGCGTTGCCGCAAGTTCGACCAGCGCATCCGCTTCTTCCAGCGTGGCCGCAATGGGCTTCTCCACGAGCACGTCGATCCCGGCGCGCAGCAGAGCCGACGCTACCGCAAAATGCAGGGATGTGGGAACGCAGACGGAAGCCGCATCGATCCGCAGGCCGGGCGCGGCCAGGCACTCTTCCACGTGAGCGAAGACGGGCACGCCATACTGCGCCTGGAGCGCGGCAGCCCGCGCCGGATCGGGTTCCACCACCGCGGCCAGAGCGACCGGCAGCCCGGCGTTCTGGAGCTCGCGATAGACGCGCACATGATTTTGGCCGAAAGCACCGGCTCCAAAGACGGCGACGTTCAGGATGGGGTGTTCCGTGGGTGAGCCGGTGTCTGGCAAGGCTCGCGCTAGCGCGCCTCTCCCTTGCCTTCGACCACGCCGAGACAGCGGGAGTAGAGCTCGAGCAGGTGGGTCACCTGGTCTTCCGGCTTGGTGGCGGTTGAAGGTACAAAGCCGGTGGATGGCGCCGCAGCGCGGCCAATGCCAGTGGTGCCGGCAACAAACTTGAGCAGGTCGAGCGCAATATCCTCATTGCGGCGTGCGACGGCGAAAGGGGGAACCTGTTCCATGAACTCCTCCGAGCCGATGCTACCAAACTTTGCGGAGGAATGCTGTGCAGGACACGCCCGCCTGGCGAGGGTTCCGGCAGGGCTTATACCCGGGCCAGCGTGGGAGCCTTGGCGTGGGTCGGCTTTGGCTGGTCGAAGGGCAGGTGGGCCACCTCCCAGGTAGAGCGGTCGCGGCGCAGGCGGGAAACCAGTGCCGTGTGCATCGCGTGACCGGCGCGTTCGGCTACCACGCGGCCCAGGATACAGTACTCCGCCAGCGCCAGGTCCCCGATCAGGTCCAGCACCTTGTGACGAACAAACTCGTCGCGAAAACGAAGCGGCCCATTCTCCACTCCGGTCCTGGTCACGATAATGGCGCTCTCATTGGAGACACCGCGGATGAGCCCCATGTCGCGCAGCTTCTGCTCGTCTTCTTTGAAGCCGAAGGTGCGAGCCGGAGCAATTTGGGAGCCGTAGGTACCCGCGCCCAGGTCAACCGCGAAGCTGTGCCGGCCGATGGGCGAGGGGAAGTCAATGGCGTATTCGATGGTGTAGCTGTCGCCGGGGTAGATGCCGATAAATTTATTGCCGTCGTGGACCTCTACCGGCTTGAGGATGCGCAGGTACTCCCGCCGCCGCCGCTGCCTGCTGAGTCCTACCGACTGAAACGCCTCCACATAGGGCAGCGCGCTGCCGTCGAGGATGGGCAGCTCCAGGTTATCGAGTTCGATAATGACGTTGTCGACGCCCATGCCCGTCAGGGCCGAGAGCAAATGCTCGGTAGTGGAGATGAGCACGCCCTGCCGCATCAGGCTGGTGGCGTAACTCACCTTGGCCACGTTCCGCCCGGTGGCAGGAATCTCAAAGTTGTCGAGGTCCGTGCGGCGAAAGACGATGCCCGATCCGGCGGGCGCAGGCAGCATCCGCATATGAACGGGCGCACCGCTGTGCAGGCCGACTCCGGAGAATTCAAGCGCCGCAGCGATGGTATGTTCGAAGTGCTGAAGTTCCGCCAAAGGCCAAAATCCTTGCGCACGCTGCTGCGAGCTGGCCAGCAGGGATGCAATCTGGATATGAGACTACCCGCCAAAACGAAACTTTCTGTGTGTCAGTTTTGACACACTTTTTGCACGGGAATACCATTTCACGCCAGCATTGACCCCTAAAGATTCTTTTATCCCCAAGCATCCACACACGGATCGGAGGACCGGGAATGAGACAGGCTATCGAAGTCCCAGCACTGCTTGCGGAGGCCGTCAGGCGGGAGAAAACCCTGCTGGATCTGCTGGCAACGCTCGTCCGCACCGAGTCGCCGAGCGAGAACAAGGCTGCCGTCGACGCCTGTGTCGCGCTCGTCGAGCGCAGGTGCACGGAGGCAGGCGCCAGCACGCGGCGCTATCGAAACAAGCAGCATGGCGACCTGCTGCTGGCGCGCTTCGGTCCCCCGGCACGAGGCCGTAAACCACTGATGCTTTTGGGGCATCTTGATACGGTTTGGCCTCTGGGAACACTACAGAACATGCCCTTTCAACTGCGGGATGGCCGCGCCTGGGGTCCGGGCGTGCTGGACATGAAGGCCGGTGTGGCGATGGCGCTTACCGCGTTGGAGATTCTGCAAACCAGGCAATGGTTTTCGCGCCCCGTTGTGCTGTTGTTGAACAGTGAAGAGGAGACAGGGAGCGAGGTCTCCCGGCCCGTGACGGAGAAGATTGCCAGCGCGAGCGAGGCCGTGTTTGTGCTGGAGCCGGCGCAGGGGCTCGAGGGCGCCTACAAGACGGCACGCAAGGGTGTGGGTACCTTCCGGTTGCAGGTCCGGGGAGTTGCGGCCCATAGCGGCCTGGATTTTGAGCGTGGGCACAGCGCGATTCTCGAGCTGGCGCATGTCATTGAGAAGGTTGCCGGGTTTACCGACCTCAAGCGCGGCATCACGGTCAATACCGGCGTCATGGCCGGGGGCACGCGGTCGAATGTTGTCGCCGCCGAGGCGTGGGCGGAAGTGGATCTTCGCATTGCCCGGCGTTCGGATGGCACCCGGATCGAAAAGCGCTTTCAATCGCTGCGTACCAGGGATAAGCAGTGTGTGCTGACCGTCGAAGGCGGACTGAACCGGCCCCCGATGGAGCGGACCGCTGGCACGGTGAAACTCTTTCGGCGCGCCCAGGCATTTGTCTCGCAGATTGGCATTGCGCTCGAAGAGGCATCTTCCGGCGGCGGCTCGGACGGCAACTTTACCTCTGCATTAGGGGTTCCTACGTTAGATGGGATGGGAGCAGTAGGCGAGGGTGCGCACGCGGCGCATGAATCGATTGTGCTGGAGCACCTGGCGCCCAGAACGGCGCTGCTTGCAGCCATGATGGCAAACCCGGGCTAGAAGTGGAAAATACAGGCACCAAATAATACAGGCGCCAAATATAGACGCAAAATCACCAGGAGCCAATTCTTATGTTGAAGTTTATTGAGGCTGGATTGCTTGCAGTAAGTGTTTTGGTATGTATTGGGCTGATTGTGACCGTGCCCGCCCGCCGCAAGACCCGAAAGGAAACCGAGGCCGCCCGCATCGCCAACGATGCACCGGAGACCGGCCGGTCGTAAATATAACCCTTATCCAGCGCTGCTCATCAGGCTGGCGGAGCGCTTCAGGCGGCGATGCATGCCCTCGATCAGATTCGCCACGAGAGACAGCGGCAATCCCACTACATTGAAATAGCACCCCTGAATGCGGGGAATCCAGCGGGCGGCATAGCCCTGGATGGCATAGGCTCCTGCCTTGTCCATGGGTTCGCCGCTGGCGACGTATGCCTCGATCTCAGCAGTGGAGAGCGTCTGCATGCGGACGAAGGTCACTTCCGCCGCCGCTTCCATTCCCGCGCGGGAGAGAAGGCAGACTCCGGTGATCACCTGGTGCGTGCGCCCGGAGAGCTGTGCGAGCATGCGTGCGGCGTCTGGCCTGCTGGCGGGCTTCCCGAGGATCTCGCCATCGACCACGACGACCGTATCCGCGCCGAGTACGAGCAGCGGATTCTCGGCGTCGTCTAGGGCGGAGTGTTCGTCGAAGACCGCCTGGGCCTTTTCCCGCGCCAGCCGCGTAGCGAACGAGATAGCGTCTTCGCCAGGTTGATGCTCCTCCGGAACCGAGGACGGAAGGACACGAAACTCAAAGCCTGCCTGGGTAAGCAATTCCCTGCGGCGCGGCGAAGCGGATGCGAGCACGAGCATAGAAACAATTATGGCTGAGAAAACGCTTCGGCAAAACTGTGCCGCAAAACGATCTTGTCAGGGTTCGCTTGCCAGGGTTCGCTTGCCAGGGTTCGCGCCTCAGGGTTCGCACCGCTGAAGTGCTCTGTGCCGCTGCGATGACCAGCTTTTGCCAGCCGCCCGCTGGCTAACTTCGCACGGTTCCGGTTTGGATGCTGCTGGCCGTCGCCACTCCCCAGGCCATGCGGGGCGTATTGTGGGCGATGCCGTAACGGCCGTCCGGCCCCAGCAGAAGGATGCCGCCGTGGCCGTTGAGGCGGCGGTGGAGATAGTCGATCGCATCCTGCGCGGATCGATCCGGCGCAAAGCCATCCGCTACACGATCCACTGCCCACTTGCCCAGCACGAGCTTCATAATCGGCTCGCCCCAGCCTGTCAGCGAGGTGGCTGCGCTCAGGTTGTCGGCATAGCCTCCGCAGCCGATGATCGAAGAATCGCCCACACGGCCGGGAGTCTTGTTCAGGGTGCCGCCGGTTGAAGTGGCCGCGGCGAGATTGCCAAAGCCGTCCAGGGCCACCGCGCCTACGGTGTCATGCGAGGTGTAGGTGGGCGGTTCCTGCTCCGAGGGCGGGCCGGAGAAGCTCTCATCGGGGAGCCCCCGCATCGCCAGCAGATGCGCTTCGTCCAGCCGCCGGCGCTCGCGGTCCAACACCAGATCGGCGTTGTCGATGAGCTTGATGCCGTGAGCCCGGGCAAACTCCTCTGCGCCTGCGCCCACAAAATAGACATGCGGGCTCTTGTCGAGCACCAGGCGCGCGGCATGAATGGGGTTGCGGATACGCTCCACGCAGGCCACCGCGCCAGCCCGCAGGTTCGACCCATCCATCAGCAGGGCGTCCAACTGCACGCGGCCATCGCGGGTAAGAAAGCTGCCGCGGCCGGCGTCGAAGGTATCGTCGTCCTCCATCATGGCGACCGCAGTCTCCACCGCATCGAGGGCGCGACCACCCTGTTGCAGCAGGGCATAGCCCGCGGCCAGCGCAAGGGAGACTCCCCGCTGGTGCGCGGCTAACATATCGTCGGGGATGGCCCACGCTCCGCCATGAACCAGTAGAACCGGCTTCGTATTCATAGGAATTCTTATCGTACGGGATGTGCGCGCAACAGGGGGAAGCATTTGCGCGAGACGAGCACAGTGCGAAGGCAGAGATCTGCGCGCTTACGAGTTTGGTCTAGGCGTTTGGGGCGGCGGTCTTCAGGTCTTGCGAAGCAGTGGCCACAGCCGGGGCGGCGGATTCCCTCTGGCGCTGCAGGACCAGGGGAGTCGTCTCTTTTACCGGGGCAAGGTGGCGTGTCTGCTGGTAGGTGTAGCGGATGCGGTGGATCACGGTGATGGTGGAGACGACCGCGAGCACCCAGAGAGCAGGAGCCATTACGCCCCAGCGATTGAAGAGCGCTCCCAGAATCACCAGCACAATCCGCTCCGGCCGCTCCATGAAGCCGACCTTGCAGCTTCCGATGAGTGCCTCCGCGCGGGCGCGGGTGTAGCTCACCATCAGCGAGGTAACCATGACGAAGGCAACCAGCCAGACGTAGAACAGGCGGTGGCCGCGAGCGTAGTACACCAGCAGGCCGAAGAAGAGCACCACGTCGCTATAGCGATCGATCACGGAATCGAAGAAGGCTCCGAAGACCGTGACCTGATCCGTCTGGCGGGCGACGCGCCCATCCACCATGTCGAAGATGCCCGCGCCAATAATCACCAGTCCCGCATACAGGAACATGCGCACATTGTTGTGCGCATTGGCGAAGCCGAAGAGCACCGCCGCGCCGGTGTTGATAATCAAGCCGATGAAGGTGAGTGCGTTGGGCGAGATGCGAGTAAGCGCAAGCCCATTCACGATGCTCTGCAGAATAACGCCGCAGCCCCGTCCGAATGCGCTGGTCCAGGTCATCGCGAGCTCCGGTGATTCGGAGATCCCATCGTCTTGCAGACTGGGAACCGGCTACACGGCTTCATTTTGCCTCTTCGTTCACTTCATCGTGGATGGTTACAAGCTTGAGAATCTCAAGTTCACGCTTGCCGTTGGGGGTCACAATCACTACGGTTTCCCCCACCTGTTTGCCGACGAGACCGCGGCCGATCGGCGACGTGGTCGAGATCAATCCCTTGCTCACGTCGGACTCTTCGCTGGTCACGAGCTTATACTCGATCTCTTCTTCCTTGGTGGAGTCGTATACCAGCACGGTGGATCCGAAGGCGGCACGATCCCTGGGAATGTTCGCCAGGTTCACCAGCGCAAGCTCACCCATACGAGCCTTCAACTGGCCGAGACGCGCGTTGACATAGACCTGGCGCTGCTTCGCCATGTGATATTCGGCGTTTTCGCTCAGGTCTCCAAGGGAGGCAGCCTTCTTGATCTCTACCGGCAGCTCATGCGTGAGCTCGTACTCGAGCTTGATGATCTCTTCCTGGAGCTTCTTTTTGATGTGTTCAGGCATGCAACTCTTTTATCCGCCCCGGCTGGAAGAACACGAGGCGCGTGTCTTTGACTGACCGTCTTTTCTGGCCCTACTGGATTATACGACGATCTGGCCCTATGGCGAGACTCCTGCGGGCAGGTGGCCCTCCATCCAGCAGGAGATCGTAACCCTTGACGGTCGTAACTTCAACAGCATATCCTCGGTCCACGTTTGCTTCTTGGTTACTCCCGCTAGTTAACGGCTTCATGCATAAAAACCTATGAGAAGCATGCCGAATTTTCAGGTTGGTGACAAAGTCGTCTATCCGAATCACGGGATAGGCATTGTGGATCAGATTTCAACCCGAACGAATGGATTCCAGGTAGAGCGCTTTTACATGGTGTCGATTAAAGCGAGCTCCCTGAAAGTGATGGTTCCGTGCGGTAATGTCCTGACGGTTGGACTGCGTCGCGTCGTTCGGCAGGATGAAGTGGACAATATCTTCGCGTTTCTGGGCGACGACCCGTGCAGCAATTGCAATGCGGACTGGAAGGAAAGATACCGCGAACATTGCGAAAAAATGAAGGCCGGTTCCCTGATGGAAGTGGCCGAAGTTTTGAAGAGCCTGCTGGTGCTGAATAAGAAGAAGCCTCTCGGCTTTCGCGAGCAGAAGATGCTGGAGAAGGCGCGCTATCTGCTGGTAAATGAGATATCCCAGGCCGTCGGCGGCTGCGAAGGAACCGTGGATGAGGAGCTGGTTACCTCCCTCGCGAGAGCGGAACTGAAGTTCCCGGACATCGTAGGCGAGGCTTAAAGAGCCTCGTCTGGCAACACCAGGCATCCAGCAGAGTCAGACATTGGATTCAAACCGGCATCGAGCCCTCTATGAGGCAAGATGCCTTTTTTGTCCTTGATTTTTGTCCTTGATCCGCTATCCGCACCATTAACTCTCCTGTTTTTTGTCGGTTACAGATTCATCGCCCTGTAGCTTCCCCACCAGGCCTTCTGCCCAGGCGCGAATTCCCGGCCAGTCGCGAAGGTCGCTCGCGGCGACCTTGCGGAAAGGACTGGCAGGCAATTTCAGCAACAGGCTATCGGGAAAGCGCAGGTTTGCCGGATCGTATTTGCCGAGAAACACCTCCGTCGCAACCGGCGACAGCCAGGAGTAGCCGGCCAGCGCCTTGTCGAGCGCGCTGCGCGCCGCCTTCATCTCTGCTTCTTCCGGGCGCAGCGGGCCCAGCGCAAAAACGGCGACCGGGCGCGTGATGAGGGCAACACAGTGTTGCGATAGAAAGCGCAAAGCATCCTTGTGCCACTTGTCGTAATAGATTGGCGCACCCAGCACAACCGCGTCATACGGCACAATCGAGGTGACAGTGTGTACGGGCAGAGCTTCGGCTATCAGCCCCCGGTCGCGGAGCGTTTTGGCGATCGCGTCTGCGACCTCCTGCGTAGAACTGTAGCGGGTGGCATAGGTGACGAGAATGGATGATGACATGACTGGCTCCCTTGCCGCGCCATCCGGCGGCTTGCGGTAGACGCGCCAAACCAGCGGGATCAATGCAGCGGAGCGATTGTAGGCGAGTCGCAGCGTCTTTGGAACGTGCCGCCATCACATCGGAGTGTGTTGCCATTTTTAGGAGTGAGCGGGTTCGCCGCTAGCTTTTGTTCCCGGCATCCCGCGCTTCGCGTGCCAGGTTGTTGGCGCGGGCGTCCAGAAAGCTTTGCAGAATCAGGACGGCGGCCACCTGGTCCACCACCATCTTGTGCTCCGCTCCGGGGCGGCCAGCCTCATGCAGCAGCCGATGGGCCTCGGTCGTCGTCAGCCGCTCATCCCATAGGGAGATGGGCAAGCCGAACTCCTGCCGCAGCATTTCGGCAAAGGCCTGAGCCTTAACGGCCTGCGGGCTGAGGTCGCCCGACATATACAGCGGATTGCCCACCACAATCTCCGCGCAGGCATACTTGCGCAGGATTCGTGCCAGCGAACGGAGATCCTGCCGGCGATTGCTGCGGACCAGCGTCAGGACAGGATGTGCCGTTTGGCCACGTTCATCGGAGACCGCCACGCCAACGCGCCGGTCGCCCACATCCAGACCAAGGATGCGTGGGACGGGGGCTGATTCGGGGACTGATTCTTCGGCTTGGGAGAGAGGCTGGTCCACATAGGAATCTTAAGCTACCGCCCATACGTCTACGTAGTTATAGGAGAATCAACCCGCCATCATAAAATCAATCAAGTGGCCCGGGCTGGGAATCTAAGAAATTAAAAGGCTGGATTGAGTGCGACGTTTTTTCCTATTAGTCATTCTGGCGGCGTTGGCAGGCGCGGCCTACCTCCTGCTTGCGCCTGCAGGCCCTACCCACGAGACGTTCGTGGATTTTCCGCCTGGAACCTCGGTGCGGCAGATGGGAGCCCTGCTGGAAGAGCACGGAATTATCCGCAGCAGGTATGCATTTCAAGTGGTGCGGCTGGCCGAGCGAGGGACGCTGAAGGCCGGGGAGTACCGCTTCGATCATCCGGCAACGGTGCTGGAGGTCTATGACCGCCTGCGCCGCGGCGACGTGTTCACCCGGTCGGTGACGATTCCCGAGGGCGCGAACATGTTCGACGTAGCCGAGCGGCTGGAGGCAGCGCAGCTCGGGCCGAAGGAATTGTTTTTGCAGGCCGCGAACCGGGACGTGCAACTGGTTGCCGATCTGGATCCCGACGCGCCGACTCTGGAAGGCTACCTCTTCCCCGACACCTATCATCTGCCGAGGAAGGCCACTCCGGACCAGATCGCGGCGGCGATGGTGAAGCGCTTTCGTGCAGCCGCTGCTTCGATGGGGCTCACGCGGAACTTTCACCAGGTGGTGACCTTGGCGTCCATCGTGGAGAAGGAGACTCCGCTGGAGTCGGAGCGCCCGCTGGTGGCTAGTGTCATGGTGAACCGGCTGGAAAAGAGAATGCCGCTGATGACGGACCCTAGCGTCATTTATGCGCAGTTACGCGAGGGGCGCTACCGGGGAACCATCTACCAGTCGGATTTGGCCTATGACTCGCCCTACAACACCTATCGGCATGCAGGCCTGCCACCCGGCCCCATTGCAAATCCCGGCGTTGCGTCGCTCAAGGCCGCCATGTCTCCGGCTGCTACGAATTACCTATACTTTGTCGCGGCCTCGGGAGATCCCTCCGGCCACTCGCGATTTGCAGCGACCCTGGAAGAGCACACACAGAACGTTCAGGCTTATCGCAAGACGCTACACAACGGAAGCCGGTAACAGGGGCGGCCGGTAACCTGGAAGTTATACTTGTTAACAGAGCTGAAAAGATTGAACAGACGATGGATGGGGGCAATGGCGCTGATCTTTCCGGCTTTGACCGGATGCCTGAGCCACACCCGAAAATTGCAGGTGCCGAAGCCACCGTCGATCGTGCTGGCCGCCAAGGCGGACGATCTGGTGGATCGCGTGAATGCGCAGTTCGCCTCCATTCAAACGCTCACCGCTACCGTGGAAATGCAGGCGCAGGTGGGAGGCGCCCGCAAGGGAGCGGTGACCGACTATACCTCTTTCCGCGGGTACATCCTGATGGAGAAGCCGGCAAAGCTGCGAGTGCTCGGCCTGGTTCCGGTACTGCACACCCACGCCTTTGATTTAGCCAGCGACGGCAAGATCTTCAAGCTGGTGATCCCTCTGAAGAGCAAGGCCATCGTCGGCACCACCAAAGTTACAAAGAAATCGAAGAATGCCCTGGAGAATATGCGTCCCAGCCTGTTCTTCGATTCCCTGCTGATCCACGACATCTCTCCGGACGAACTGGTTTTTGTCACCGGGGAGAGCCGCATCTATCCCGACCCTGAGCGGAAGCAACTGCTGGAGGAGCCGGTTTATGACCTGGACATCGTGGAGCGCAAAGCAGGAGGGAAAGATCTGATGTTGAAGCGCGTCATCCGCTTTGGCCGCGTGGACCTGATGCCCTTTGAGCAGGACATCTACGACCAGGACGGCAACATCGAAACGCAGACGCTCTATGGGAAATATCAGACCTTCGGCACGACCAGGTTCCCCGGTGTGGTGACCATCCGCCGGCCCCTGGAGGAGTACCAGATCACGCTGACCATCGAGAAGTTGACGTTGAACCAGACTCTCACTGAGGACCAGTTTGAGCTGAAGATCCCGGAAAACATACCCATCCAGCAATTGGAGTAGATCCTTCGCTGCGTGTTGGTCACAACAAGCAGGTCCTTCGCTGCGTTCAGGATGACAAATCTAAGGTTTGAGGATTGCAAATAAGGCTGCGCATGGGATGACAAATCTAAGGTTTGGGGATGACACATAAGGTGCGTTCAGGATGACAAATCTAAGCGAACTCCCACCTATGCTTGTCATCCTGAGCGCAGCGAAGGACCTGCTTTATAACGCGAGGGCCCTGCTTCTCGCAGCAAAGACCTCTTAGCCCGCCTTCTCCACCAGCTCCTTCACATGATCCCGAATCTGGTCGCGCACCCTGCGGAAAAAGACGCGCCGCTCCTCATCCGTGCCGGTGGCATCGGCAGGATCCTGCAACGACCAGTGCAGCCGGATGCTTGGTCCGGGAAAGATCGGGCAGGACTCCTTCGCGTTGTCGCAGACGGTGACGAGATACGCAAAGTGCGTGCCCAGATACTCCGATGCATCCTTGGACCATTGGCTCGCGATGTCGATGCCCGCTTCGCGCATCACCTCAACCGCCATCGGGTTCAGCGTGGAGGGCCTGGTGCCCGCGCTGTGCGCTTCAAACCTGTCACCGCCCATGGAGCGGAGAAATCCCTCAGCCATCTGGCTACGGCACGAGTTTCCCGTGCAAAGAAACAAAACCTTCGTCTTCATAACAATCCCTTTTTCTGGAAGAAACACTGCTGCTCTGGTTGATGGGAAACGCAGCCTTAACGCTTGTATGCAGGAGCGCACACTGGCTGTACGTCAACAGATTGCGGATTGGCAAAGTATTTGCGCTGGAAGAAAAACGCTACATTCACCAGTGCGATCATCACCGGAACCTCGACCAGCGGTCCGATCACCGCTGCGAATGCTGCGCCGGAGTTGATGCCGAAGACGGAGACCGCCACGGCGATGGCTAGTTCGAAGTTATTCGACGCGGCCGTAAAAGCCAGGGTTGTGGTCTTCGAATAGTCCGCGCCCACCTTCCTGCCCAGGTAGAAGGACACCAGAAACATCACCACAAAGTAGATCAAGAGCGGTACCGCGATGCGCAGCACGTCGAGCGGCAGGCGGACAATGTAGCTGCCCTTCAGCGAAAACATCACCACGATGGTGAAGAGCAGGGCGACCAGCGTCAGCGGGCTTACGCGGGGAATGAAGTTGGTGTCGTACCAGCTGCGCCCCTTGGTGCGGACGAGCACGGTTCGGGTAAGGAATCCTGCGAGGAAGGGGATTCCCAGGTAGATGAAGACGCTTTTTGCAATCTGCGCGATCGATACGTGGACCACCATTCCGTGCAGGCCCAGCTTTGCGGGCAGCACGGTAATGAAGATCCACGCATAGAGCGAATAGAAGAGGACCTGGAAGACGGAATTAAACGCCACCAGCCCGGCGGCATACTCCGTATCGCCCTTCGCCAGTTCGTTCCACACGATCACCATGGCGATGCAGCGCGCGAGCCCAATCATAATCAGCCCGGCCATGTACTCCGGATAGCCGCGGAGGAAGACCACCGCCAGCACAAACATCAGGATTGGCCCGATGACCCAGTTCTGCAAGAGCGACAGCCCAAGGACCCGCTTGTTGCGGAAGACCTCGTGCAGCTCCTCATACCGCACCTTGGTAAAGGGCGGATACATCATCAGGATCAAGCCAATGGCAATCGGAATCGAGGTTGTGCCGAAGCTGAAGCGATTCAGAAACGGAACGATGCCCGGCGCAAGCCAGCCGGCAGCCACGCCGACGAGCATCGCGGCAAAGATCCATGCCGTCAGGTAGCGATCCAGAAATCCCAGTCTGCGTGTCGCAGTCTCTGCCATGTCGCGCCTCTTACTTTCTGCCATGCAGCTTGATGGAGACGACTGCCTCTGCCGCCTGCCGAACCAGCTTGTCGGGATTCTTCAGCGAAGCCACCGAGACAGTCGATCCGCAGCAGGAGGTCCTGCCCTCGCCAAAACCCTCTGGCGCCAGCACCTTCACCAGGTCCGAGCCATAGGCCATGCGCGGAATCGAGAGATCATGCAGCCCCGCCGCCAGGGCAGTGCTCAGATAGTCCGTCAGCAGGCTGGCCCCGGAGATGCAGCCCACGTAGGCGCTGATGTCCTTGGCAACCGCCTCGGGCAACTGCTTCAGCAGCACAATGTCGCTCACCGCGAAACGCCCGCCCGGCTTCAGCACGCGCGCAATTTCACGGAAGACGGCAGGCTTGTCCGGCGACAGATTGATGACGCAGTTGCTGATGACATAATCCACCGACGCGCTCTCGATGGGCAGATTCTCGATAAAACCCTTGCGGAACTCCACGTTCGTTGCGCCGCGCTTCTCCGCGTTCTGCCGCGCCAGGGCCAGCATGTCGTCCGTCATATCGACGCCGATCACGCGGCCTGTTGGGCCTACGCGATTCCACGCAAGAAAGGCATCGAAGCCCGCGCCGGAGCCCAGATCGACGACCGTCATTCCCGGAGCGAGCTCGGTCAGTGCCAGAGGATTACCGCAGCCGAGACCAAGATTGGCATCCCCCGCCAAGGCCAATTCTTCCTCGCTATAGCCAATGGACTTGGCTACATCCGCCACCGGGGCCGCACAGCAGGAGGATTCCCCGCGAGCAACCGCGGCATAGTGCTCTTCCACAGCAGTAGTAAGCATCGCGTTGTCTGTCATTCCGTCTCCTCGATTCTTGTCAGTTTTGCTACCGGTGCGTTCAGCGCGCAGCAACCGGCCGATTCAATTGCTGTGTTCAGGATTTGCAGCGCGCTCAGGACCTCCGTTCGCCGCTGCTCTGGGATGGATTCCATAATCTGGCTGGTTCGCTGCCGCATCAGCCCATCGAGCTGCTTGCGCGTGCGACGGCCCTCCGCCGTGATCCGCACCAGGGCCGCGCGGCCGTCAGCCTGGGCTCCACGGACCCGCTCCACCAGTCCACGAGCCTCCAGCTTCTCCAAAATGCGCGTCATCGCGCTGGGCGTGATGCCGGAGATGGCCGCCAGATCGGTGAGGCGGGCGCCCTCCCGGGCCACCAGCGTGCGCAGAATGGCGCATTGCCGCTGGCTCAGGCCATCGCAACAAACTTCATCGGGACCTACCTGGCCGAGGATTCGCCCCAGCCGCTCCAGCTCATCCCACCATTGTTTGGTCGCTTCGCCGCTGATATCCATGGCAAGAGACTAGGCCGATATGCTTGCTTGCGTCAAGCAAATAAATTAAACCGCTGGTAAACTGTAGTCATGTTGAAGGATCTCTATGCCCGGTGGATGTATGCGTGGGAAACCGCGCTTACAACGCGTGACTCGAACCGTGTCGTACGCCCGCTGGAGTGGGGATTTGAGTGGCTGGACGACTTTGTGAGCAGCCAGGGGCTGGCGTGGGAGGTCTACGGCCCCTCCGGCGTGCCGCCCACGGACATGGAGGCCGCCGAGCAGTCGATGGCCGCGCTCAACCAGGCCGTTATCGACCGCAGCGACGACTATTACGGATATACGACGCCCGAGGACTTCCGTCTGGAGGAGCGCTATCCGCAGCTCTTCCCCACCAATGTGCGCCCGGAAACTCTCGCGCTGGATGCAAAGCTGAATGAACGCGCCCGCCAGGGCAAGATGAAGCTCGCTGAGTTTCTGCGCTTTACCTCGCCGGAGCGGACTCCCCACCCCGAGAACGATCTCGTCAATGCGCGCTGGTATCCCGCATCGCCAGAAAAGATGGCGGGCAAACCCCGGCAGGCCATGATCGTGCTGCCGCAGTGGAATGCGGACGCCTTCAGCCATAACGCACTGTGCACCTTGTTCAACCGGTTTGGTATTTCGGCGCTGCGTCTCAGCAAGCCGTATCACGACATCCGCCGTCCCGCCGAGCTTGAGCGCTCCGACTACGCCTGCAGCGCCAACATCGGCCGTACGCTCTCCGCCTGCCGTCAGGCTGTGGTGGATATACGCTCCTCCATCGACTGGCTGGAGCGGCAGGGATATGAGCAGTTCGGAGTCCTTGGCACGTCGCTCGGCTCCTGCTATGCCTTTATCGCCGCGGCGCACGATCCACGCATCCAGGTCTGCGCCTTCAACCACGCCTCCACGTCCTTCGGAGATGTGGTCTGGACGGGCCAGAGCACCCGTCATATTCGCGCTGCATTTGAGGGTTTGGTGACGCGGGAGAGCCTCTCCCGCCTGTGGGCCGCCGTCAGCCCCATTCACTACATGGATCGATTTGCCTCCATGCCGCGCAAAGTCCTGGTTGTCCACGGAAAGTACGATCTCACCTTCCTCAACGAGTTCTCGCTGCAGGTGGTGGAGAATTTCCGCACACGCAACATTGACTTTGTCGATCGCGAGTTGCCTTGCGGCCACTACACGCTGGGCGAGACGCCGTTCAAGTACATGGATGGATGGGCTCTCGGCTCTTTTGTCTACAACTCCTTCAAGCACCTCGCCAGCAATCCCTACCCGGCGCAAGCCTTCGAAGCCCAGGCCGAGGAATTTGCCTCCCGCTAAGGTCGAGGCGTATCGCTGAGCTTTAGGCCTGTTCCGGATCTGGCGCCACTGGCCGGCAGAGACGAAACTGATTGGCGCGCTCGAACTCCTCGCGCAGCTCGGGTGTCTTCAGGTGCTCGCGCAAGTGGGCCAGGCGCTGCTCGAGCGCCAGCAATGCAGCGGCTATGTCATCGGAGTTGGTGTGGGCAATGTCGCGCCACATGGAGTAAGGGCTGCATCCCAGCCGTGTCATCTCGCGCAAGGCGCGCCCGCCAATGGCCCGCATATCCTCGGCAGCGCCAAACTTGTCTTCCAGCATGGCGGTAAGCGCAGTGGAAACCATCTGAGGCAGGTGGCTCACCCAGGCGCAAAGCTCATCGTGGCGCATCGCGTCCAGCTCCATGATCCGGGAGCCAAAGCGAACGATCCACTCGCGCCACTCCGCGGCTATGGCTTGAGACTGTTCGTCCATCACGCCGGTATTGGCCGGAGTAAACAACCAGACTGCTCCGTCGAACAGCGTGGCCTCTCCGTTGGCCGCGCCGCTGACCTCTTTGCCTGCCATGGGATGCCCGGGGAGGAAGCCGGCACGGCCCGGCTGATTGAACCACCGCTGCGCGCAGACGCTGATCTTGCGCTTCGTGCTGCCAACGTCGGTGACCAGTTGACCGGGCGTAAGGCAGGCAGACAGTTGCTCCATCCATCCCACAATGGCAAACACCGGCCCACTCAGTACTACCAGGTTCGCGCCCTTCACCGCACGGGGCGCGTCAATCGCCGCGATATCGACGGCTCCCCGGCTCAAGGCAATTTGTAACTGTTTTGGATCTCTGTCCCAGCCCGTGATGGTTCCGCTGAAGCCGTGCGCCCGCAAAGCCAGACCGACTGAGGTTCCCACCAGTCCGGTGCCCAGGATCGTGATCCGTTCCATCAACATCAGCGCACTCTCACTGTTACAGATGTTTTGATTTTCGCATGCGGCCGATCTGGAAGAGATCAGCCGCATGCCGTTTGCCTGCCCGCAATCTTTGCGGGCGCTGCCTATGCTACGGTTCTGCCGACTGCCGGAGCGATCATGCGCAGCTCCCCGACCAACTTGGCGAACTGCTCAGGATAGAGCGATTGCGCGCCATCGGACAGTGCCTTATCCGGATTGGGATGGACCTCGATGATCAGGCCGTCGCAACCTGCGGCCACCGCTGCCCGCGCCATTGCAGCTACCTTGTCGCGGCGTCCGGTACCGTGCGAAGGATCCGCGATCATCGGCAGATGCGACAGCTTCTTCACCACGGGAATCGCCGAGATATCCATCGTATTCCGTGTGTAGGTCTCAAAGGTGCGGATACCGCGCTCGCAGAGCATGACGTCATAGTTGCCGCCGGCCAGAATGTACTCCGCCGAAAGCAGCAGCTCTTCGATGGTCGCCGCGCTGCCGCGCTTCAGCAGCACAGGCTTGCGCACCGTTCCCAACTCGCGCAGCAGGTTGAAGTTCTGCATGTTGCGCGCCCCTACCTGGAAGACGTCGATGTAGGGCATCATCAGCTCGATCTGCGAAATCTCCATCACTTCCGTCGTCACCAGCAGATTGAACGCGTCCCCGGCTTCGCGCAGCAGCTTGAGCGCCTCCAGCCCCATGCCCTGGAAGGAGTAGGGCGAGCTGCGCGGCTTGAAGGCGCCTCCGCGGAGGAATTGCGCGCCCGCAGCCTTCACCTGCTCTGCGCTCTTGAAGATCTGTTCCCGCGACTCCACCGAACAGGGACCAGCCATCAACACCACCTGCTCCCCGCCAACCGAGACTCCATTGGCGAAGTGGATCACCGTACCCTCGGGCCGAAAGTCCCGCCCGGCCAGCTTGTAGGGCGAGGAGATGCGATGGGCTTTCTCCACCCCCGGCATCACTTCAAAATCAACCACGTCAAAGGAGTCCGGCGTTCCCACACCGGCAAGAATCGTCTGTACGGTGCCCGTGGTCCGGTGAACATTGAATCCAAGCCCCACCAGCTTTTCGATTACATTGTCAATCTGCTCTTCGGTGGCCTTCTGCTCCATGGCTACAATCATTTGTCGTTTCCTGTCTTGCGCGACTTGTCCGCGCTGGCTGGCGCTGCCTCGCCCCTGTCCGTTGAGGCGTCAGCGGTTCTTTGAGATGCCAACTCATTCTTCTGCATCGAGCGCATCACGTCGATGATTCGTTCGTAAATGTGAATCAGCTCCGTGTCCGGCAGCGGTCCAGTGTTCGCTTTGCGCACGTTGTCATAGATCACGCGCTCGCGACTCGGTTCATACACTGGCAGGGAGGTCATCTGCTTCAGCCTACCGATCTCAAGCGCGGCACGTGCCCGCTCGCTGATCAACCGCACAAGCTGCCGGTCCAACTCATCGATCTTTAACCGGAAATCTTCGATATCTCCCATGCTGTCCTCTCGAAAAAGGATGAGGCTTTCACTCTGGGTCAGGTCTGGCCCAACCGTATGTATGCCTGCATCTTGAAGAGTTGAAATCGTCGAATACGGCACAAATGCCGCGAAAATAGCGGGGTTAACGGGCCGGCGCCGGCTCAACCTGGCGCAGACCCTTGATAAATCGAGCCACTGCCGCGGGAGCTTCGCCTGGCGAGGAGGCCTCAATGGTCGCCACCACTGCGCTGCCCACCACTGCTGCATCGGCAAACTCGCCGAGCGCCGCCACGTGCTCCGCATTCGATACCCCGAAGCCAACCGCGATCGGCAGATCTGTATATTTGCGCAGCTTCGTCACCAGCTCCTTCGCGTCGGAGGCAAGCGTCTTCTGCGTGCCGGTAATTCCGGTGCGCGAGATCGCATAGACAAATCCCCGGGAGGCTTCGGCAATCGCTTTCAACCGCTTCTCCGTGCTGGTGGGAGCGGCGAGGAAGATCGGCGCAAGGCCAGCGCGCTGCAGGTGTTCCAGATACTCGCCCGCCTCCTCCACAATCATGTCCGTGATCAGCACGCCGTCTACGCCTGCGGCTGCAGCGGCTGTGCAGAAGCGCTCCAGTCCAAAGCGCAGCACGGGATTGTAGTAGGAGAAGATCACCAGGCCAGCCGCAGGCCGCTGAGCCCGCAGCTCTTTCGCCAGTTCGAGCACATCCGCCAGCCGCGTGCCGCCTGCGACCGCGCGCTCGCTGGCTCGCTGGATGACAGGCCCGTCCGCGAGTGGATCGCTGAACGGCACACCCAGCTCCAGCACGTCCGCTCCTGCGTCAATTGCCGCCAGTGCTATCTCGCGCGTGGTGGCCACATCAGGATCGCCGGCTGTCAGGTAGATGACAAGTCCCGGCTTATTGGCAAAGCGGATCGGCATTTCCTGCTCAAGCTCCTTGCAAGTTCAGTTCGCGGGCCAGGATACCCATATCCTTATCGCCGCGACCAGAGAGGTTCACTACCAGTATGTCACGCGCAGAAAGCTTCGGGGCAATCCGAATCGCTTCGGCAACCGCATGCGCGCTCTCCAGCGCCGGCAGAATGCCCTCCGTGCGCGCCAGCCGAACCGTGGCATCCAGCGCCGCCGAGTCCGCAGCCGAGACGTACTCCGCACGGCCAGAGTCATGCAGCGCTGCGTGTTCCGGCCCGACCGAAGCGTAGTCCAGCCCGGCGGAGACCGAGTGCGTCAACGCTACCTGTCCCGCATCATCCTGCAGCACATAGGAATAGGTTCCCTGCAGCACGCCTGGGGAGCCGCCTGCAAACCGCGCCGCATGCAGGCCCAGCTTCGTGCCGCGCCCCCCGGCTTCGACTCCGATCAGGCGCACTTCCTTGTCCGGAATAAATTCGTAGAACGCGCCGATCGAGTTGGACCCGCCGCCTACGCACGCCACAATCGCGCTTGGCAGCCGGCCTTCCTTCTCCAGAATCTGCCGTTTGATCTCCTTGCCGGTGATCTTGTGGAAGTCGCGAACCATCGTCGGATAGGGATGCGCCCCCAGCACGCTGCCCAGCAGGTAGTGGGTGGTGCGCACGTTCGTCACCCAGTCGCGCATCGCTTCGTTGATCGCGTCCTTCAGAGTCTTGGAGCCGGAGCTGACGCCGCGCACCTCGGCACCCAGCAGGCGCATGCGGTAGACGTTCAGCTCCTGCCGCCGCATATCTTCTTCGCCCATGTAGACGACGCACTCCATGCCAAACAGTGCGCATACCGTCGCCGTAGCCACGCCGTGCTGGCCCGCGCCGGTCTCGGCAATGATGCGATGCTTGCCCATGCGCCGCGCCAGCAGGCCCTGCCCCAGGCAGTTGTTGATTTTGTGCGCGCCGGTGTGCAGCAGGTCTTCCCGCTTCAGGTAGATCTTTGCTCCGCCAAGCTGCTCCGTCAGCCGCTTTGCCAGGTAGAGCGGTGTCGGTCGTCCGGCATAATCCGTCAGCAGCGAATCAAGCTCCGCGTGGAATGCAGGATCGGCCTGCGCCTCGGCGTATGCCTGCTCCAGCTCCTCCAGCGCCGCCATCAGCGTCTCTGGAACGTAGCGTCCGCCGTAGGCTCCAAATCTGCCGGGCTTCGTCTCTGTATTGGCTGCATTCTTTCCCGTTGCTGGCGTCGCCATAATCCCCTCAATCTCCCCGTCTTAATCCCTGTCTCGATCTATCCGTGGTGGTCTTCTTTATCCTGAGACTTTGCCGGCTGCTGCGCTTTTCAGCTCCTCCGCAGCCCTGCGCGCCGTCGCGAGGAACTCCCGCAAACGATCCGGATCCTTGCGCCCCGGCGACGCCTCCACACCGCTGGCAACATCCACGCCCCACGGCTGCAGCGTGGAGATAGCTTCCGCCACGTTCTCTGGCCTTAGCCCTCCAGCGGCGATCAGGCGCAGGTGCTTGCCAGCGCGGGAAAAACTGCCGCGGGCCTCCTGCCAGTCAAAACTCACGCCGGTTCCACCCACGGCATCTGCGGTCCGCGAATCCACCAGCACGGCGTCCACCGCGTCGTTCTGGAGCAGGCTTGCAAGCTGTGCTTCCAGCCGCCCGCTCTGCATCGGCTCTCCGTTCGGCAGCGGTTCGTAGTGGAGCACCTGCACAATCTTCAACCGGCTGGCCGAGTGCTCGCGCAGCCGCGCGGCAAGATTCGAGGCCGAGTGCAACTGCACACCCGTCAGGCCGCACTGCTCCACGGTCGATACAATTTCTTCGAAATCCGCATCGACAAAAACTCCGTACTTCTCCAAAGTCTCCGGCAGTCGGGGCGTAATGCGGCTGACTGCCTCCGCCGTCACTCGACGCGGGCTCGGCGCGAAGACGAATCCTACCGCATCCGCCCCATGGGAGGCGGCCAGTTGTGCGTCGTCCAGCGTCGTGTTGCCGCAAATCTTAATCCACATCGTCAGGCTCGATCCGTTGCAGGCTTCTTCGCTGCGCCGCCGATCAGTTCTGCCAGCGCCTGCCCCGGTTCGGGCCGCTGCATCAGCGACTCGCCAATCAGGAAGGCTTGATAGCCTGCCGCCTGCAGCCGCTGAATATCCTCCGGGGTGTGGATGCCACTCTCCGCCACGCGGACCACGTTATCCGGCAGCTTTGGCGCCAGCTCAATCGCATTTTCGATTCGCGTCACGAAGCTGCGCAGGTCGCGACTATTTACGCCCAGCGCATCGCAGCCAAGATCCAGGTCAAGCACCCGGTCCAGCTCCTCCGCTGTGTGAACTTCGCAAAGAATATCGAGGGAAAGGGAGTGCGCATTTTTGGCCAGGAGCTTCAATTCCGCGTCGGAAAGCGCGGCGACAATCAAGAGGATGGCATCCGCCGAATACGCCCGCGCCTCCACCAGTTGCCATTCATCGACGATGAAGTCCTTGCGCAGGCAGGGAATCCTGACTGCTTCCGAGGCTGCCGCCAGATTGGCCAGGCTGCCCTGGAAGAAGGATTCCTCCGTCAGAACCGAGAGCGCCGCGGCTCCGCCCTGCTCCATCGCCCGGGCCAACTGCGTCACCTGAAAATGCGGGCGAATCAGCCCCTTCGAAGGAGAAGCTTTCTTGAGTTCGGCGATCACCGCGGCTCCGCTGGCCGCCTTTGCGCGCAGGGCCGCTGCAAATCCGCGCGGCTGGTGCGCCTCCGCGTTCTGCTCCAGCACCCGCCGCGGAACGGATTGACGCCGCTCCTCGAGTGCGCGCCGCGTTGCCGCGAGAATATTGTCCAGTTGAGTAGCCATGGAAATCCCCGTTAAGGATGGAATCTCCAGTATATCGTTTCGCGGCGGGCTGGCTGTGGCCGCTGGAATCGTCAACCCTGCCGGAGATTGTCATCCTGAGCGACGCGAAGGATCTGTTTCGTAGCGGTGGGCGCGGGAAGCGCCAATCCTGCCAGCCAGCAGTTACCCGCGCCACAGGTCAATAAATCGCCTCCAGAGATCGCTTCAGGAGGTGGCTTCAGAAGA
Organism: Acidisarcina sp.; assembly: GCA_035539175.1. NCBI lineage: Bacteria > Pseudomonadati > Acidobacteriota > Terriglobia > Terriglobales > Acidobacteriaceae > Acidisarcina > Acidisarcina sp. The sequence goes on from DATLIY010000008.1 coordinate 629,593, forward strand.
TGGATTCGCGTCTTCCAAGTGATCCAAAAGGTGCTGGATCAGGTCTTTCCGCCGGGGAGTCATATCGGTGAACTGAATGCCGATACCGGAACGCATCCGCACTGCGCGAATGCCGCCCGCCACACGGAGCCTCATCTTGTCCACCTCGAAGGTCACCTCCAGATGAGTGCCCCGCTCCAACTGATGCTCCGTCTCGATGAAGCAACCACTCTCGCTGACGTCGAGGATTCTTCCGCTGAAGCGCAGCCCCTTCCCAATCACCAGAAGCTCGGCGGTTCCGCAGCAGTTCCGACGGCGGTGAAGACGGCGGTCGCGGGAAGCCTCGGATTCGGATACCTCCATGCCGTCGCCGGAGTTTGTTTTGCCCATAGTCCCCATTGCCTTCGCTGCACCCGTTGTCGTTGCATGCTTGTTCATTCGCCAGCCGTCTCCGTGTCCTATCGGCAATACCGTTCCGTTTTGTCTTTGGCCTTTGCGTCCGATACCGTTTGCCACTGCATGTTGGCGGGAGCATCCGCTCCTCCGCACTCCAGAGGCCGCACATGATCAATCACATATCCTGGGCACGCCCCCCGGCTCCTGCCAGTGGAGGGGCATGGCTGCTGACGCTTGAACGCATTCTTCGCCGCTCCACTGCGCTTAATCCGGCCTCGACTGTCCCGCTCTCCCGATCCATAAGCGCGGGAGTATCCGGCCGCATACCTGCGGTGACTGCCACCCGAGGCGTAGCTGCGATAGCCCCGTCTTGTGTAGGAATGGGCTCGATAAGAACCGGCAGAGCTTCGAGAGCGGTACGAATAACTGCTGTACGAGCGGCTCCCCGGGGCACGGCTCGATCCTCGATGGCTTCCGAACGCCATCGCCGGAGCAATGGCGATCCAGAGAGCGCACAGTAAAACGCCAATCCGCATGGAAACAACCAGGAAAGTGGATTTGAGGGAGAATGTTAGTTTCGCAGGCAGAACAGCCATTGTCTAGATAACCAAGGAGTTAACCGAAGGCCGTCATGGCTCGTTTGGCCTGATGATTTGCGGCTTACGCAGACAAGCAAAGGGGCCAGTCCGCGGTGGACTGGCCCCTTTGCCGATGCTGGTACTGGCTTACTTGGCGGCGGGCTCGGCTACGGCTTCCGCAGCGACCACAGGGTGGACGGCGACAAAGCGGCCGGTCTTTCCGCGGTCGATGAACTCGACTTTGCCGCTGATCTTGGCATAGAGCGTGTCGTCACTACCGCGGCCGACGTTGAGGCCGGGCTTGAGCCTGGTCCCGCGCTGCCGCACGATGATGGAGCCGCCGCTGACGACTTCTCCGGCAAACTTCTTGACTCCGAGCCGCTGTGCATTGGAATCGCGGCCGTTTTTCGAGCTTCCTAAACCTTTTTTATGTGCCATTTCAAACCTCGCGCAAGAGGGAGCAGACTCCCATCCGTATGATTTCGGAGCCTACTTCTGGGCGCCGTAGGTCGTGCCATCGACCTGAATTTCGTTGATGCGAACCTCGGTGAAGGACTGGCGATGTCCCTGCAGCTTCTTGTACTGCTTCTTCCGCTTGTAATGGAAGACGAGGATCTTGTCGCCGCGGCCCTCGCCGAGCACGGAAGCGATGACCTTTGCCGACGCAGGCTTCGTGATGGAGCCGGAGTCACCAGAGAAAGCGAGCACGTCGCTGAACTCGATGGTTTCGCCGTCCGTCTCCGCCTTCTCAATCTTCAGAACGTCGCCCGGAGCGACACGATACTGCTTACCACCGGTACGGATGACCGCGTACATAAATCCTCCAAAACGCCCCAAGCCGGGGCGCGATGCAATGTCTTGGCTGGGCAGATACATGCTTGCCCGGTTTGAATCGCTCGAACCCACACACTCTTCTACGGGTGAGCCGATCGCACCGGCAGTACGGGCAGGATCGCCAAACTTAATAAGTGTAAAGGCGTTCGGGTTCCGGGTCAATGCCGCAATGGAACTGAAGCGTCAAAGAGGGCATTTTCGAGCGCTCTGCGGGCCTCAGGAGAGCCATTTCAGCAGCCGGATGGCCCCCATCGCCGCGGGCCGGGAGTGGGCGGAGACATCTTTCCGGGCATGGATCTCTTTCCGCTGGCTGGCGTAGTAGCGGTAGGCACGGATCAGCATCTCCTGGTTATTGAGCGTGGGCTGCCAGCCGAGCCGCTCGCGAATCTTGCTGGTATCGAAGATAAAGTCTTCCGCAATCATGCGGTAGTGGTAGGGGCCAAGGGGAGAGATCTTCAAGCGGTGAGCCAGCTTCATAGCGGCGATCGTGGGGCCTTTGGGCAACGAGCAGACACGGGAGGCGCTGCCTGCCTCCCGGATCACAGCTTCGTAGACCTCGCGCAGGGAGCTAACGTTGTCGGAGCCGACATGGAAGATGTCCGAGGCGTCATAATCCAGCGCCTTCAGGCAGGCCGTGGCAAGATCCTGGGCATAGATGAACTGGTAGCGATTGGAGCCGTCACCCACTACCCAGACCTTCTTCCCGTCCTGGATGAATTCGTAGAGTATGGCCAGGAGTCCCAGGCGTCCGCTGTCGATGATGGTAGGACTGCGCAGGATGACGACGTTGAGATCCTTGCTGTATCCGGCGAGGATCTGCTCCGCCGCGAGCTTGGAGCGCCCGTACAGCTCGACGGGCTGGGGAGGCTCTTCCTCCCGGACGGGATGCCCCAGATTGCTGGCCCACAGGCAGTTGGAGGAGATAAAGACGAACTTGGAGACTCCGAACTGGCGGCAGGCGTCGGCAAGGATGCGGGTGCCATCCACGTTCGAGGTCCAGAGCAGTTGGTCGTCGATGGATTCGTGCGCCAGCATGGCCGCGCAATGCATAACGGCGGAGAACCTTGTCTCGCGGAAGAGGCGCTCGACCAGCGCCTGATCGCGAATATCCCCTTGAATGCTGCGCAGCGCCGGGTGCTGGTCCCGGTCGGGCACGAGATCGATGTTAATACAGGAGAAACCCTCGGAGAGGAGGCGCTGCTTCAGGATTCCGCCGAAGAATCCGGACCCGCCGGTGACAAGGATGTGGGGCACGAAGAGAAGTGTAACGACCGCGGCGAGCGCGGTGCAAGTCAAGCCCGGTGCAAGTCAGGTAAAGGTGTGTGGCCTGTCAGGGAGCGGGCTATGAGGTGGGTCGTCGGGCGTGGCGCGGGGTTGCCGACTGGAAGAGGTAGACGCCCAGCACGACGAGAAGCGGTTCAATGGGATGGCGCTGCCGGGCCTGCACAAAGACGAAGTAGTAAACCAGCGGCACCACCAGGACCGCCATGGCAAAGAGCGTCGCCGCAGGCACGCGGCGGCGCAGGGCCAGCGCGAGGCCGAGAAGTCCTGCGATGCTGGCGAAGGAGAAGTTAAGGTTGCGGCCAAACTCGACCCAGGGTGCGTCGAATGCCGTATGCGGGACTCCGGCCCAGAAGTAGTAGATGCGGCGCAGGGAGAGCTCCAGAAAAGCGCGCGGGTTGCTTCGGATATAGGCGACAGCCTCATGACCGCGGGACTTGGCGTAGGCGATCTCCCCCATCTGCCGATAGAGCCGCAACTGGCTGGGGAGGGCGACCGGAGCGCCGATCAGCATTCCGTTCGCGCCGGGACCGTTCCCCATGGCAAACTCGGCTCCAAAGTTGCCGCGCATCGGGACAAACTGGTGGAACACGCGCCAGTTGCGGTAGGACCACGGTGCGATGCAGGCAAGGCAGAGACAGGAGGCGAGCGCCACGTTGGAGATCTGACGCTTCCACTCCGGCGCTCCGGCCAGGATCCAGAGACCGCAAAGCGGTAGAAAAAGCAGCAGCGAGGGATTGCTGAGGGCGATGAGCCCCCACAGCAGTCCGAAGACAGCCCAGCGGCGCCGGGTCATGGAGGTGGCAGCCTCTTCGGGCGGCCCGCCGATATTTCGCATGCGCAGGGCCAGCACCAGCACCCAGGAGAAGAGGAAGGCGGAGAGGGTCATCTCCCACACCCACCGCACCGCATACTGCATGGCCGCGGGATAGAGCGCCCAGATCCACGCCGACCAGCGGGCTACGCCGGGGTTGAAGCAGCGCGCGCCGAGCTCCCACGTCGTCCGCACCATGAGCGCGGAGAGGACGCAGTTGATGGCCAGCAGCACCCAGGCGGAGGGCGCAGTGTAGACGCCAAGAACCTTGAAGACTCCCCCAATAAGGAGCGGGTAAAGCGGCGTGACCCATGCGGTGGGGCCGGTGTGCACGCCAAAGGGATCCGCGAATCCATAGCCGGTGGCAAGCGCACGCCCGATGCGCCCCATCTCCCAGCCAAACTGGAAATGATCGTCGTAGGGGCGGATGCGCCAGGTATGGGCGAGCGTCATATAGGCGATGCGCACCAGGAGCGCGATCCAGACGATCTTCCACGGCGCGGAGGCCGGGGCGCTTTTGTTGTCCTGCTGGGTGGCTGGCAAGGATTCTCCCTAAGGGTATGGTCTGGGGTGTGGTCTTGAGCTTGGTTTTGCCGCTTCGGCTTTGATTCTAATCTCGTAACCGGGCAGGGTTGGAGGGGCAGGGTTGGAGGGTTTGTCTTGCCCTAGTGGGCGGACTTCGGCTACACTAAGGGTTCGGCAGCCAGGTGGGTTTCTTTCTCTCCGCCTTCCATCGCACACGATTCAGCGATTGAGACTTGGTTGAGGCGTTATGCCCCAGGGTCTTGTCTGCGCGAAAAGTTCATAAATCTGGAGTAAGTCATGGCTCAGGTCTGCAATATCTGTGGCAAGGGACCGCAATTCGGCAACAACGTTTCGCACGCGCACAACATCAGCCGTCGCCGCTGGAGCGTGAATCTGCGCCCGGTCAAGGCAAAGGTCGAGGGTGGCACCAAGCGCATCCGCGTCTGCACGAGCTGCATTAAGGGTGGCAAGGTCGTCAAGGCCTAGCTCCCCCGGAGATCGCAGTCAGGCTGCCCAGTTCGCGGCATATCCGATATCAGAAAATTGAAGCCCCGCTGCCGGAACCAGCATGCGGGGCTTTTCGTGTTGCGTGGGGATTTTGCGTGATTTGAGCCGCGAACCCTTCGACCCTTCTAGTTGCCCTCTTCAAATTTGAGAGAAGCGGAATTAATACAGTAGCGCTGTCCGGTGGGTTTGGGGCCGTCGGGGAAAAGATGCCCCAGGTGGCCGCCACATTGGGCACAGGTCACCTCGACGCGGCGCATCCCGTGACTCAGATCCTCATGAGTTTCCACGGCAGTCGAATGAGCGGGTAGAAAGAAGCTCGGCCACCCGCTGCCGGACTCGAACTTGGTGTCTGACTTGAAGAGTTCGGCTCCGCAGCCGGCGCAGTGATAGGTTCCATCAGCGTGGTTGTGGTAGAGAGCGCCGGAGAAGGCTGGTTCGGTGCCCTTCTGGCGCAGGATGTCATACTGCTCCGGCGTCAAATCGCGGCGCCACTCCTCTTCGGTTTTCTGGATCCTGGTGGTCTCAGGCATAGCACACTCCCTTCCCTTGCACTCTTGTTTCTGCCTTGCACTCTTGTTTCTGTTTGATGAGCGCGCGGGGACTTGGGTGCAAGCCCGGACCAGCAATTCCCCGGGAAATTCCCGAAAAAGTCTTCGAAAAAGGTCCTTGAAATGGCGCAAAGAAGACTGCGCTACACCGTGGCGATGACTTCAATCTCGACCAGAGAATCCTTGGGCAGGCGGGCTACTTCAACGGTAGAGCGCGCCGGGGCAACGACGCCCTCGGGGGCAAAGTACTGGCCATAGATCTCGTTCATCGCGGCGAAGTCGCCGATGTCGTTGAGAAAGACAACTGTTTTGACGACGTTCTTCATGTCCGATCCGGCGGCGGCGAGGACGGCCTTCAGATTTTCCAGCACGCGCGTGGTCTGCTCGCGGATGCCTCCCCGGACCAGTTGCCCCGTCGCGGGGTCGAGGGCGATCTGCCCGGAGGTGTAGATCAGGTCACCAATGCGAACAGCCTGCGAGTAGGGGCCGATGGCGGCTGGTGCTTCCTTGCTGGAGACTGCGATCTTCGGATTCGTCATGTGGAGTGCTTTCCAATTCTCAAGAAATTTGGTTCGTTTGCAAAGGCTTCTGCCATGGATTGTAAACGCTGTGGCGGCAGGGGACGGGAGGGTGCTGCGTGCTTCGAATCTTTCTCTCCTCAGCGGCGGTTTGCCCTCCTCAATGGCGGTTTGCATTGATACGATGGCTCGTCCTGACCGAACCCCCATTGCGAGGATCCCCAATGAAGTCTCTTCCTATGGTTGCCACTGTAATGGCCATCGCGCTTGCCGGTGTTGCGCCAGTGTATGCTGCGGCGATGAGCGAAACCGCGCCTGCCGCTAATGCTCCACAAAAGGAATGGCCAGCCTCGGTGCATTTCGACACCATTCTGTATGGCGCGGCGTATTACCACGAATACATGCCCTACGAGCGGCTGGATAAAGATGTGGCGCTCATGAAGCAGGCAGGCATCTCCGTGGTGCGCATGGGCGAATCTACCTGGAGCCTGTGGGAGCCGGAGGATGGCCACTTTGAATATGCGTGGATGGATCGCGTGGTGGAGGCCATGGGAAAGGCCGGGATCAAGGTGATTCTGGGGACGCCCACCTATTCGATTCCGACCTGGATGTACAAGGAGCATCCCGAAGTGCTGGCGCGGCCTCTCGGCGGTGGGGAGACGTTCTATGGCATGCGGCAGAACATGGACACGGACAACCCCGTGTATCGCTTCTATGCGCAGAGACTGATCCGCAACCTGGCGGAGCACTACCGCAGCAACCCCGCCGTGATTGGCTGGCAGGTAGATAACGAAACCTCGTCGTATGGAGCCAGCAATACCGATGTCTTCGCGGGATTTGTGAATCACCTGAAGAAGAAGTTCGGCACCACAGACAATCTAAACAAGGCATGGTTCCTGAACTATTGGGGCGAGGATGTCAACGGGTGGGAGAACATGCCGACGCGCGACAGCGCTACCAGCACCAGCTACAAACTGGAGTGGAGCCGCTGGTCGCAGATGCGGGTTACCGATTTTCTGTCGTGGCAGGCGGCGCTTATCCGCGAGTATGCCGGACCGAAGCAGTTTGTGACGCATGACTACGGCGGCATGATGCGCCTGGATGTGAACGATCCGGAGCAGGCAAAGAGCCTGGATATTGTGGCCAACAACGTATACCACGGCACGCAGGACCATCTGGACGGCGCATGGCAGGCGGAGCAGGGCGATTACACACGCTCGCTGAAGCGCAGCAACTTCCTGATCACGGAGACGAATGCGCAGACGCTTGGATGGGACTCCGCGGGCCAGTTCCCTCCCTATGACGGGCAGCTCCGGCTCGACGTATATACCCACATTTCAAGCGGAGCCAACATGGTGGAGTATTGGCATTGGCACTCCATCCATGCCGGGCAGGAAACCTATTGGAAGGGCGTGCTGAGTCACGATCTGGAGCCGAACCGCGCCTATGCGGAGGTATCGCGCACCGCGCACGAGCTGCAGAAGATTGGACCTCATCTTGTCAATCTGAAGATCGACAACAAGGTTGCGATTCTGTACAGCGTGGACTCAGCGAATGCCCTGCACTTCATGCCCTACGAGCGGCAGGATGGCAACGGATGGATTCCAGGGAAGGCCGCGGGCGGCTATAACGCGCTGGTGACGCAGCTTCACCGCTCCCTCTACGAAGCCAATGTGGGAGCGGATTTTGTTTTTCCGGGAGACCCGGACTTCGCCAGATACAAGCTGCTGATCGTGCCGGCGCTCTACATTGCCGACGATGCCCTGCTGACGAAGATCTCCGACTACGTGAAGCAGGGCGGACACGTGCTGATGACCTTCAAGAGCGGCTTTGCGAACGAAAATTCCGCCGTGCGATGGGTACGCGCTCCTGGGCCGCTGCGAGAGGCTGCGGGCTTCAGTTACCAGGAGTTCTCCAATCTGGAGAAGCCGCTGGCGCTGAAGGGTGATCCGCTGAAGGCGGGCGACGAAAACAAGGTCTCCACCTGGGCGGAGTTTCTGCTACCGGAGCATGCCGAGGCGGTGGCCTGGTATGACCATCCTTTCTTCGGGAAGTGGCCAGCGATTACGCGCAACACCTATGGAGCGGGAACCCTGACCTACGAAGGCACAGTTCTGAGCGATGCGCTGCAGAAGAATCTGCTGCGGGAGGAACTGGCAAAGGCTGGATTGACCGGGGCGGATCAACAGCTACCTGCGGCGGTACGCGTGAAGAGCGGCGTGAATGCTCTGGGAAGGCAACTGCACTACTACCTGAATTATTCGAGCGACAAGCAAAACTTCATGTATCCGCACGGCGCAGGAACCGACCTGCTGACAGGCAAGGCAGTCGCGTCGAATCAGCAGGTAACGCTGGACCCGTGGGATCTGGTGATTGTGGAAGAGAAGTAGACGCCGATGAGATTGCGTTGCATCCCGGGTCTCAGAGATCGAGACCCGGGAGCCTGATGAGTCAGGCCGGGAAAACCCAGCTACTTGGGAACGTAGCTGAGGTCAGCGCGGTAGACAGACATTTCGGTGTAGATACTGCGGCAACTGCGGCGAAGCTGGTCGAGCACCTGCGGGCCAGAGTCTCCGTAGGCCTCCTTAAGGGCGTCTTCCATTGGCTTCTCGGGTGGCTCCATGTCGGCCCAGGAAGCGCGGTCAACGATGAGGACGAAGGCGGGTACTTCGCCCCCATTGGCGAGCGAATACCAACGGGAAGGCTTGGTGGGGTAGTTTGTCTTCTCCAGTGCCGCATTGATCTTCTTGACGGCGTCAATGAAGTCATTGAAGTGTTCGGGGTTGACGCTGTAGTAGGTATTCGTGTGCAACATCGGGGGAGTCGCCGGCGGCTTGCTGCGGCTGAGATCTTCACGATAGGCGAAGTAGCTTCTGGAACTGCTGGCCGCGTAGGGAAGAATGTTTTTTGCGACATCGGCCTGATCCAGTTTGTTGAAAGCTTCGCGGGCATCGAAGTCGCTCCAGTGGTGCCCGGGAGAAACCATCACGTAGGACCCGGCGCGCTCACCGGTGAGAACCTGCCAGACGTAAATGCTCCAGGTATCCTTCTGGGCGGCGTGGAAGGCCGAGTGCGCCTTACGTCCGGCCTCAAATTGGGCAGCCATGCCGGGTTTGGGGGTGACAAGGTTAACCTCGGAGACCGGGCGGGATGAGGATTGCGCAAGGATCGAGGTCGAGGCAGACAGCAAGGCGCAGAACAACGCAAACTTTTGCATATGGGACTCCTGGTTCGAGATCGCGACACCAATGGGAGAACGGCCGCGTTACAAAGGGCCCAGGGAGCAGAGGAAAAATAAACTGCAGCCCGCAGAATGTCAATCCGTGTGTTGCTGAAGATCGTGTTGCCGGTAGAGGGCAGTGGGCCGGGATGGCTTGAGCTTACAGCTTCTGCGTACGCTGCACTTCTCTCACGCCAGGAATGCGGCGAAGGGCGGTGACGAGGCGGTTGAGGTGGCGGACGTCCTCGGCTTCGATGACAAACTCGACGACGGCTTCGCCGTTCTCCTGCGATTTGGAATCGACTCCGCGGATGTTGGTGCCGTCGTCGCTGATGATGGCGGTCATCTCTTTGAGCATGCCGGCTTTGTCATCGCAATAGACGGTGAGCTTCACCGGATAGGTCAGGCGGGAGCTCTTGTCGGCGGCGGTGCGGGCCCACTCGACATTGATGCGGCGATCCGCTTCATAGAGCAGGTTCTGCACATTGGGACAACTGCGCGCGTGCACTGCCACTCCCTTGCCGCGGGTGACGTAGCCAACGATCTCCTCGCCGCGAATGGGATTGCAACATCGCGCACGATAGACGAGCAGATCGTTCTGCCCCTCGACTTCCAGTGAGTCCGAGCGCGGGTTGAGGTGGAGACGCTTGACGGCGTCCGACATGCTCCCCGGCTTGGCCTCAACTCCGGTAGCTGCCTCCGCTTCCGGCGTTTGCGTGTTGGTAATGCCGGGGGAGAGTTTGTTGAGCACCTGCCGGGCGGAGAACTTGCCGAAGCCGATGCCTGCCATCAGGTCCGCGGCAGTGGCCACACCCGCCTCACCGGCAATGCGGGCATAATCGGCGTCGTTGAAGCGATTGAGCGAGATCTTGTAGCGGCGCCCTTCGCGTTCCAGCAGCTTTCTGCCAATCTCGATGGCGCGGACGCGCTGATGCTCGTTGAGCCAGTGCTTGATCTTGTTGCGGGCGCGGGGACTCTTGGTAAAGGTCAGCCAGTCGCGGCTGGGAGTATGGCCGTTCTGCGTCACCACTTCGACGATGTCGCCGTTGCGCAGGCGGGTGCGAAGCTGCACCATGCGGCCATTCACCTTGGCGCCGACGCAGGTGTTGCCCACCTCGGTGTGGATGGAGTAGGCAAAGTCGATCGGGGTGGAATCCTTCGGAAGCACCACCACCTTGCCTTTGGGGGTAAAGGTGTAGACCTCCTCGGGGTAGAGGTCGATCTTGAGCATGGAGAGGAACTCGTTGGGATCGGTCATCTCCCGCTGCCACTCTACGAGCTGCCTTACCCATGCCAGGCGCTGCTCATCGCGGGCGCTGATGGGGGAGTTGCCGGCCTTGTATTTCCAGTGCGCCGCGATGCCCTCTTCGGCGATGCGGTGCATCTCCTCGGTGCGGATCTGCACCTCAAATTGATGGCCGCCCTCGCCCATAACCGTTGTGTGCAGTGATTGATACAAATTAGGCCGGGGCATCGCAATAAAGTCCTTGATGCGGCCGGGCACGGGACGCCAGATGCTGTGGATGAGGCCGAAGACGGCGTAACAATCCTGCACGCTGGTCGTGATGACGCGGATGGCGAGCAGATCGTAGACCTGATCGACGGAGGACTGCGTCTTTTGTAACTTCTGGTGGATGCTATAGAGACGCTTGATGCGCCACTCCACGCGCGCCTTGATATCGCTCTCGCGGAGCTTCTCCTTGAGCGTCTCTTCGACGCCTTTCAGGAACTGTTCCCCCTCCTGGCGGCGTGCCTCGACCGAGTCATGCACCTGCTCATAGGCAGCGCTGTCCACGTAGCGGAACGCCAGATCCTCCAGCTCGCCGCGCACTTTGCCCATTCCCAGGCGGTGGGCGAGAGGTGCGTAGATATCCAGAGTTTCGCGGGCGATGGAGACCTGCCGCTCCGGCATAAGATGCTCGAGCGTACGCATGTTGTGGAGCCGGTCGGCCAGCTTGATCAGGACCACGCGAACATCGGTCACCATGGCGAGCAGCATCTTGCGGACGTTCTCCGCCTGGCGGTCTTCGCGGTTGGCGAACTCGATCTTGTCGATCTTGGTGACGCCTTCGACGATGTGCGCGACCTGCTCGCCGAACTGCTCCACGATATCGGCGGTGGTGACCGGGGTATCCTCAACGGCATCGTGCAGCAGGCCGGCCGCGATGGCGGTCGAGTCCAGCTTCATCTCCGCAAGCACCTGGGCTACTTCCAGCGGATGGGTGATGTAGGGTTCGCCCGAGGCGCGCAGTTGCCCCTCATGATGGCGAACGCAGAACTCCCAGGCCCTGCGAATGATTTCCAGATCGTCGGTGGGGCGATTGGCGCGCACCGTCTCCAGCAACGTGCGGAACTTGGCCGCCGTCGGATCGGGGACCGGATCGGTGCCCACGGGAGATGGATGCAACATCGCCATAACTGATTATAGGCCGGATGCGTGCGATGCATTATAGGACGGACTGCGCGATGCAAATGGAAGCTGTGGCCGGGGGAGGCCGCGACACGTGCAAAGATGCGTTTGAACCGATACTCTCAGAGCCATGCCAAGACGCGAAAAAGAGAAGACAACAGCCGGGAAGTCCGCTCCGAAGACGACGCTGAGAACGAAATCGGGGCCCAGCGCCCAGGATGGATCCCCCAGCAGCATACAGAAGGCAAGCCACCGCAAGAAGACAGCCTCTGCGGGCGAAGCGGGAAGATCCGGAGCCGCAAGGCCGGGTACGCGTACCGTAAAGCCCAGTGTGGAGTTGAGTGCTCCCGCGGCCGTCGTCTCGCGGCGCGCCTGTGACCGGCTGCGCATGGGCCACGTCTGGGTCTATCAGTCGGACCTCGAGCAGGTAGTGGCTCCGTTGGACGACTCCGGGCTGTTGCCGGTTCTCGACAACCGCGGCATTCCAATGGGCACGGCGCTCTACAGCCCGTCCTCGCAGATTGCCCTGCGGCTGATTTCAAGGGAGATTCTCGAGGACGCGCAATGGCTGATGCTGCTTCGCGAGCGTCTGCGCATCGCCCTCTTCCGGCGCAAGCCGATCCTGGCGCGCCACGATACCGACGCCTGCCGCCTGGTCTTCAGCGAAGCGGACGCGCTGCCGGGGCTGATCATCGATAAGTACGGCGACCTGGTCATTCTGCAGTTGCTGACGCGCGGGATGGATCGCGCCGAGGTGCGTGCGGCCATCGTCGAGGTGCTGCGCGAGGAGCTTGCCCCGGTAACCATTCTGGAGCGGCCCGATGCGCGCATCCGCGAACTGGAGGAGCTTGGCGCACCTTCGGCGGAGCCGCTCTTCAGCGAGGACCTCAGACATCCGCTGAGCGCGACCCTCTTCCATCTGAATGGCCTGCGCTTTCACTACGACTCCAACTCCGGGCAGAAGACCGGGGCCTTTCTCGACCAGCGGCAAAACTATGTCGCCGCCGCCGCCCACGCACGGGGCGAGGCGCTGGATGTCTGCTGCTACCAGGGGGGATTTGCGCTGCATCTGGCACGGGTGTGCAGCCGGGTGACGGGGGTGGATGCCTCCCGCAATGCGCTGGAGGTGGCCGAGCAGAATCTGCAGCTCAACCGGGAGCTGGCCGAGGCGGGCAGCGTCGATTGGATTGAGGCGAACGCCTTTGACCTGCTCCGCGACTGGAGCACCGCAGGGCCAGCCTACGACACAATCGTGCTCGATCCTCCCGCCTTTGCGAAATCCAAGCGGGCGGTGGAAGGCGCGGTCCGCGGATACAAGGAGCTGAACCTGCGGGCGATGAAGATGCTTCGCCCCGGGGGAACGCTGGTTACCTGCTCCTGCTCGCACCACGTCTCCGGCGAGGAGTTCACCGCCGTGGTGGCAGCGGCGGCAGGAGATGCGGGGCGGCGGGTTCGACTGATCGAGCGCAGGGGCGCGTCGGAAGACCACCCGGTGCAGCTCACCATCCCAGAGACGGAGTATTTGAAGTGCCTGATCTGTGAGGTGGAATAGGGGAGGTGGATCGTAGCGTGAAGGCGTGGCGAGGAGTCGGAAGTGCCCTCTTTTCAGTGCAATGCCGAGGAAAGAGGCGCAGTTCCCGGCTCGGTAAGTCATTAATCTCGTTGATGATAGCAATGCATATATAAAATGTGATAGTAATACGTGCAGGTTTTATGCAACGTATCGATCTGCCTCCGCATCTTAATGCTGTATAAGGCCGGACGGGTCCGGCCCCAAGAACTTTACAGTTTGGAGGTAAAGAGATGGCAATTACCCGTTGGGATCCCTTCCGGGATGTAATGACGCTGCAGAATCGTATGAACTCGCTCTTCCAGGACTTTTCTCGTGCGGAGAATGACGCAGTAACGACCGCGAACTTCGTGCCGCCGGTCGATGTTTACGAAGATGAGCATGAAGTGGTTTTGAAGCTTGAAATACCGGGCATCAAACAGGAAGACCTATCGATCCAGGTTGAGAACAATACTCTGAACATTCATGGTGAGCGGAAGTTCGAGAAAGAAGAGAAAGAGGAGAACTTCCACCGCATTGAGCGTCGTTATGGCACTTTCTATCGCGCCTTCACGCTGCCGACGACGGTCGATCCCGACAGCATTCGCGCGAGCTACGACGCTGGAGTGTTGAAGGTGGAGTTGAAGAAGCGTGCGGAAGCCAAGCCGAAGCAGATCAAGGTGTCCGTGGGGCCGATGTTGACCGGGGAAAAGCAACCCGAGGCCGCGGCGAAGACCCAGGTCAAGACGCCAACGGCGGCGTAAACTGTCGTCGTTACAGCTAAGGGAAAAGCCTTCGACGGCTGTTGTATCACGGGCGGGGGAGGGCCGTAAGAGAGCGCCTTCCCCCGCTTGTTCTTGCAGTGAATTTCAAAATCAAAAACAAGGAACGAAGCAAACGATATGGCCATTCGATGGGATAAATTTACGGTCAAGTCGCAGGAGGCAATGCAGAATGCAAGCACGCTGGCCGCGGAAAATGGCAACCCGGAGTTGCTGCCGCTGCACTTGCTAGGCGTTCTGCTGGAAGACAAGGATGGCGTGATTGTGCCGGTGCTGCAGAAGGTTGGCGTGGCCACCGAGCAACTGGCGAACAACGTAAGGCAGGCTGTCGAAAAGCTGCCCAAAGTCTCTGGCAGCGCGGCGCAGCCAACGATGTCGAATGCGCTGCAGAAGGTTCTCGACCAGGCTTTTAAGGAAGCGGAGAACTTCAAGGATGAGTACGTCTCGACCGAGCACCTGCTGCTGGCGTTGACGAAGCAGAAGAACGATCCGGCACAATTGGCGCTGGCGGCGCAGGGGGCAACGCACGACACAATTCTGCGCGGCCTGACCGCCGTGCGTGGAACGCAGCGCGTGACGGACCAGAATCCCGAAGCCAAGTACCAGGCGCTCGAGCGCTATGCCAAGGATCTGACGGAGCTGGCGCGCCGCGGCAAGTTGGACCCTGTGATTGGCCGCGATGAGGAGATCCGCCGCGTCGTCCAGGTGCTCTCGCGCCGCACCAAGAATAACCCGGTGCTGATTGGCGAACCTGGCGTGGGCAAGACGGCAATCGTAGAGGGGTTGGCCCGCCGCATCGTCTCCGGTGACGTGCCGGAGAGTCTCAAGAACAAGCGCGTGATCTCGCTCGATCTGGCCTCGATGCTGGCCGGAGCGAAGTACCGGGGAGAGTTTGAAGACCGTCTGAAGGCGGTGTTGAAGGAGATTGAAGAGTCGAACGGAGAGATCATTCTCTTTATCGACGAGTTGCACACGCTGGTGGGAGCCGGCGCTGCAGAAGGAGCGATTGACGCCAGCAACATGCTGAAGCCTGCGCTGGCGCGAGGCGAGCTGCGCGCAATTGGCGCCACCACGTTGAACGAGTATCGCAAGTACATCGAGAAGGATGCCGCGCTCGAACGCCGCTTCCAGATCGTGTATGTGGGCGAGCCGAACGTGGAGGACACCATTGCCATCCTTCGCGGGCTGAAGGATCGCTATGAAGCGCATCACAACGTCCGCATCAAGGATTCGGCGATTGTTGCCGCCGCTGTTTTGTCGCACCGCTATATCTCAGACCGGTTCCTGCCGGATAAGGCGATTGACCTGGTAGATGAGGCTGCGGCCTCGCTGGCCATTCAGATCGGCTCCGTGCCGACGGAGATTGACCAGATCGAGCGGCAGTCTACATCGCTTGAGATCGAGCGCACGGCGTTGAAGCGGGAGACGGACAGCGCCTCCAAGGAGCGGCTGCAGGCCGTGGAGAAGGAGCTGGCCGAGCTGAAGGAGAAGTCGAGCGGATTGCGCGCCCGGTGGCAGAAGGAGCGCGAAGCAATCTCACGGATCAGCGAGCTGAAGAAGAAGATCGAAGCAGTGAAGCTTGAGCTGGAGGAGCAGACCCGGCGCGGAAATCTGGAACGAGCAGGCCAGATCCAATACGGAGAACTGCCCAAGCTTGAAGCAGAGCTGAAGAAGCTGAGCGCCGCGCAGGAGGGTACGGCGGGCGCGCAGCGCATGTTGAAAGAAGAGGTGGATGAGGAAGACATCGCACGCATCGTCAGCAAATGGACCGGCATCCCCGTGGCCAAGATGCTGGAAGGCGAGGTCGAGAAGCTGGTGAACATGGAGAGCCGTCTGCGGGAGCGCGTCGTCGGCCAGGATGAGGCGTTGAGTTCGGTCGCCAATGCGATTCGCCGTTCCCGCGCTGGCCTCAGCGATCCCAAGCGTCCCATTGGATCATTCATCTTTCTGGGACCGACGGGCGTTGGCAAGACAGAGACGGCCCGGGCGCTGGCGGAGTATCTGTTCGACGATGAGCAGGCGATGGTCCGCATCGATATGTCGGAGTACATGGAGAAGCACGCTGTGTCGCGCTTGATTGGCGCGCCTCCGGGCTACATCGGTTATGACGAAGGTGGACAGCTTACCGAAGCTGTGCGGCGGCGTCCTTACTCGGTGGTGCTCTTCGACGAAATCGAGAAGGCGCATCCCGATGTGTTTAACGTGCTGCTTCAGGTGCTGGACGATGGCCGCCTGACGGATTCGAAAGGCCGCACGGTGGACTTCAAGAACACGGTGCTCATCATGACGTCGAACCTCGGCTCTCAGGTATTGCAGGCGGAGTCTTTGGAGACGGAGGAGTCGTTTGAGCTGGCGCGGGAACAGGTGATGGATGTCCTGCGACAGAGCTTCCGGCCGGAGTTCCTGAACCGCGTGGACGACATTGTGATCTTCCGCCCGTTGGGCGAAGAGCAGTTGAGCCACATTATCGATCTACGACTGGCCGATCTGAAGAAGCTGCTGGCCGACAGAAAGATCACGCTGGAGCTGACCGATGCGGCACGTCACATGCTGCTGGTGGTGGGCTACGACCGGGCCTATGGTGCACGGCCGCTGAAGCGTGCTCTGCAACGTATGATCCAGGATCCGCTGGCACTGAAGATCCTCGACGGCGAAGTACGCAACGGGGATCATGTGCGGGTGGATGCCGATAGCGCGTCCAATCAGTTGAACTTTGAAGTCGCGGGACGGGAAGCAGCCGTATAAGTCGCAACGAAAATAGGCCGCAGAGATTTCTCTTGAGAGATTTTTCTGCGGCCTTTTTTATTGCTGCTGGAGCGATTCGCGGAAAGGCCTATGTCCTGCGGCGAGCGCACGCAACTCGCGGAATCCCCTGCAAATCCGGCACGAAGGTCACGTCGCTCCAATCCGCGAGCAGAGCTTCGATGGCCGGCTGCTGGCCGTAGCCTATCTCCATCAGGAGCCAGCCGTGCGGCTTGAGCACGGCATGAGCCTGGGGAATGAGACGCCGGTAGATATCCAGTCCGGTGCTGCCAGCAAAGAGCGCCGAGGCTGGCTCAAAGTCGCGTACCTGGCTGCTGAGCGTTGCGCGATCCTGCTCGGCGACATAGGGCGGATTGGAGACTACCGCATCGAAATGCTCGTGCGCCACCGCATCGAGTAGATCGGAGGATAGAAAGCGCACGCGGTCCGCGACTCCGTTGAGAGCGGCGTTGCTCTGCGCCAGTTGCAGAGCTTCGCTGGAGATGTCGAGTGCTGTGAGGTGCGCCATTGGCAGGTGGAACGCTAGTGCGATTGCGATGGCTCCCGATCCTGTGCCCACATCGACGATGGACAGGGGCTTATCTTTTGGCACGCGATGAAGGAGGGATTCGACGAGGTGCTCCGTCTCCGGGCGCGGAATGAGTACCCTGCCATCCACCTCGAAGGGCAGCCCGTAAAACTCCGCGCGGCCCAGGATGTACTGCACCGGCTCGGAGGTCTCTCTGCGGGAGAGGCACTCGCGATAGGCGCGCTCCTCCTCCGCCGTCAGCACCCGCTCCGGGTATGCAAGCAGCGAGGCGCGGTCACACGACAGTACGTGCATCATGAGGAGCTGCGCATCCTGCCTTGCAGCGGAAGCATCCTGAATGGAAGCCAAACGTTGCGCGGCTTCGGCAAGCATCTGGCGAATCGTCGCCATCGTCAGCCGATATTCGCAGTCTCGGCCTTCAGCCGCTCTGCCTGGTAGTGGGAGATCAAAGCATCGATGGTCGGCTGTAGCTTGCCCTCCATCACCTCGGCAAGCTGGTGGTTGGTCAGCCCGATGCGGTGATCGGTGAGCCGGTTCTGGGGGAAGTTGTAGGTGCGGATCTTCTCGCTGCGATCCCCGGTTCCCACCTGCTGTTTGCGCTCCTTTGCCAGCTCGGCGTGCTGCTTCTCCATCTCCTGCTCGTAGAGGCGCGCACGCAGAACGCGCATGCCCTTTTCGCGATTCTTGATCTGCGATTTCTCATCCTGGCAACTGACCACGGTGCCGGTGGGCAGGTGAGTGATGCGTACGGCGGAGTAGGTTGTATTCACCGACTGGCCGCCGGGTCCGGAGGAGCAGAAGGTGTCGATGCGGAGGTCCTTGGCTTCGATCTTGACGTCCACCTCTTCGGCCTCCGGCAACACCGCAACCGTGATGGCGGAGGTGTGTACGCGGCCCTGCGTCTCCGTTGCCGGAACGCGCTGCACGCGATGCACGCCGCTCTCATACTTCATTTGCGAGAAGACGCGATCGCCTTCAATAATGGCGATCACTTCCTTCAAGCCGCCGACGCCCGACTCCGAGGAGGACAATACCTCTACCTTCCAATGATGCTGCTCGGCGAAGCGGGTATACATGCGGAAGACCTCGGCGACGAACAGCGAGGCCTCGTCGCCACCGGTGCCGGCGCGGAGTTCGATAATGACGTTCTTCTCGTCATTCGGATCCTTGGGCAGCAGCATGACCTTGAGCTCTTCTTCAATTGCGGGCATGCGGGCTTCCAACTGCGCCAGCTCGTCGGCGGCCATGGCGCGAATCTCCGGGTCGCTCTCGTTAAGCATGCTGCGGGCATCGTCGGCGCCGTTCTTGAGCCGCGTGTACTCGCGGAATTTTTCGACTGTATCCTGCAGGTCGCGATGCTGCTTCGCGATCTTCTGATATTTCTGCTGGTCGCTGACGATTTCAGGATCGCCTAATTGGGCGCCCAGCTCTTCATAGCGGGCTTCCATCTGCTCCAGACGGTCAAACATAAGTGCCTTTCCCCGCTGCCAATGAGCGGGTTACTGCTGGGATTTTAAGGTAACAGGGCGAAGAGATAGAGAGACACAATGAGCGGCAGGGCCGCTAGAGGAGAGCGTGGCAGGCGGCGCCGCGTGAGGCCCGGATTGGAAACACGGTCATTGAGAACACGGTCTTCACGGTATCTTCTCTTTTATTTTACCGCGAAAGCCCCGGGAAGGAGCACGGATTTGCCTTCGCTGCATCTATAACCGGCATGGCCGCCGGTTTCCTTGAGTTTGCCGAATTGTCGGAAGCGCTGGCCGAGACCAGCAGCAAACTGCAGAAGCGGTCTCGAATCGCGGATTGGTTGCGGACGCTTTCTCCGGAAGATGCGGCCCTGGCTGCGCTGTATCTGGCGGGACAGCCCTTTGCGGAGACGGATCGAAGAGCGCTGAATCTGGGCGGATCTCTGCTGACAAGGGCGGTGATGCAGTTGACCGGGGCCAGCACGCAAGCGCTGCATGCGACGTACCTGGGGCACGGCGACCTGGGCTCTGCCGCATCTGACCTGATGCAGCCGGAGCCTGAAAACGCAGTCCTGCCCAGGCTGACGCTGAGCGACGTGGACGCAACCCTTGGCGCCATAGCAGAGGCGCGCGGAGCCAGCGTCAAGCTGCGTATCCTGGTGCCGCTCTTGGCCCGGATGACCCCGCTCGAAGCAAAGTATCTGATCAAACTTGCACTCGGAGACATGCGGACCGGCGTGCGGCAGAGCCTGATTGAAGAGGCGATTGCTGCTGCGTTTGTGGCGCGCGTGGCGGAGGTGCGGCGCGCGGTCATGCTGGTTGGCGACCTTGGCGAGGTTGTCGGTATGGCGGCCACCCGCAGATTACGGGATGCGCGTATGCGGCTGTTTCACCCGCTCGGCTTCATGCTGGCGAGTCCAGTGGCGACCGTAGAAGAAGCAATGCAGCGCTTTGCCGCCGAAGTGAAGAGGGAATGCGCCGGAACGGAAGGAGCAGAAGAGGAGGAGAGCGAAAGAATCGTGGCGAAGGGGAAGCAGCCGCAAGCTGATATGGAAGCCCAGATTGGAACCCAGGATCAAGTCCCGGTTCCGGCCCCAGTTCAGGCCCAGGTGGAAGATAAATACGATGGCATCCGCTGCCAGCTCCACTGCGGTGAGGAGGGCCGCGTCGTCCTGTTTTCGCGCACACGGGAGGAACTCACCGCCAGCTTTCCAGAGATCGTCACAGCATTCGTTACAATTCCGCAGCCCGTGATCCTCGACGGCGAAATCCTCGCCTGGGATCCGGTGAATGGGCGGGCGCGTCCCTTCGCGTCCTTGCAAACCAGGGTAGGCCGCAAGCGGGTTTCCCTGTCCATGCAGCGGGAGACACCGGTGGTATTCATGGCATTTGACGTACTGTATTTCCGCGGGGAGTTGACGCTGGAAGAGCCGCTCTGGAAGCGGAGGCGGATGCTTGAGGAGTTCGTTTGCGAATACCGCGAGCGGACAACCGTGGGAGCTGGGGATGCGGGGAATTGCGACCAACCTCTGCTGTTTGCCATGCCATTGGAGGACAACGCCTTTCCCCGGCTGATGCTGTCGCCTTCTGGAATTCTCAACTCGGCCGAACAACTGGAGCAGGCCTACATGGATGCCAGAACCCGTGGCAATGAAGGAGTCATGATTAAATCGCGCAACAGCGTGTATCAACCTGGACGGCGCGGCCTGGCGTGGCTCAAGATGAAGCGCGAACTGGCTACGCTGGATGTGGTGGTAACAGCGGTCGAATTCGGGCACGGGAGACGCGCCAATGTCCTGAGCGACTATACCTTCGCCGTTCGCGATGGTGAGCGGCTTCGCAATGTGGGGAAAGCCTATTCAGGATTGACCGACAGCGAGATTGAGGATCTGACTGTTTTCTTCCGCGAGCATACGCTGGAGGACTTCGGCAGGATTCGCTCCGTGGAGCCGCTGATCGTACTGGAGGTCGCCTTCAACAACGTGATGCGATCCGAACGGCACGACAGTGGATTTGCGTTACGGTTCCCACGCATTCTGCGCCTTCGCACGGACAAGCCAGTGGCTGAAATCGACAGCCTGCAGCGTGTGGAAGAGATCTACGCCAGCCAGCCTGACCGGCCTGCAGGATGAGTCCTCTCCCGGCGTGCAGGAGCCTTACTCCTAAGCTCCAGAAGCGTTCAGTGAGGATGCGAGTGGCCGTGGTGGTGAGCGTGCGCGCCAACGGGATCGACGGGAATGATGCAGCCGTGGGCGATCTCGCACTCCGCATCTTCAAACTGGATGGTGGTGTGATGGATGCGGAACTGGTCGCGCAGCGTGCCGTTAATCTCGGCGAGGATCCGCGCGCTCTCCGACGGTGGAATATCGTCGATGGTCACGTGGCAGGCAAGCGCATGGGTCTGCGAGCCGAGACTCCATACATGCAGGTCGTGAACGTCGAGCACGCCTTTCACCTCCTGCAGCCTGTGACGGATGGCAGGAATGGAGAGACCGCGCGGTGTTCCTTCGAGCAGGATGTTGAGCGTCTCCTTCACGATGGAGAGCGACGTCCACAGGATGAGCGCCGCGATGAGGATGGAGAGCGCGGGGTCGATCCAGTTCTGCCCGGTAAGCATGATGCCAAAGCCGCCTGCGATCACTGCTCCGGTGGAGAGCGTATCGCCGAGCATGTGCAGGAAGACGCTGCGTATATTGACATCGTGCGCCACGCGCCAGAGCAGGGCCGCGATCACGCCATTCATCAGGAGACCGGCGGCGGCGACAATCATCATCATCTTGGGATGCACGGCGACCGGCGCGCTGAGGCGATGAATGGCTTCCACCGCGATCCAGGCAGCGATCACGACGAGGGTGAGCGCGTTGAGGAAGGCGGCCAGCACGCCGGCGCGCTGATAGCCGAAGGTCTTTTCATCCGTAGCCGGCTGCGACTGGAAGTAGACCGCGACAAAGGACAGCAGCAGCGCGAGGAAATCCGAGACGTTATGTCCCGACTCCGAGATAAGGGCAAGCGAGTGGGCGCGCACTCCCGCGAAGAAGGTGAGCAACACGTAGGCCAGCGTCGCGATCAGGGAGAAGCGCAGGACGCGTTGCATTTTCTGCGTCGTTGCACCATGCACATGCATAGTCTTCAGTTTAGAGCAATTTGGCTTCTATGGAGCCTATGTGTATGCAGCCTGGGTGGTGGTTGCTGCCCCGTGTTCCACGCTTGTTCCGTTTAGCTCAGGGGATAGGTAGACTCGGGCCGGTCGGCATGTGGGCGGAAAGCGCCACGGCCGATGGCGGCGGAGTCGCGCAGTCCTGACCAGTTTTCCGCCACGATGATGCTGTTTTCCGGGTTGTGCGCGTCATAGCGAATGGAGGCCGGAAAGCTGAGGCGGATCTGGTAGATGTCCACAACTCCCGAGATATGTGTAACATCCTGCGAACAGTTGTAGACCACGCCAGCGATCTCATAGCGATAGAGGATGAGCTTCATGCCATCGGGGCGGCCGCTTTCGGCAGCGTCGAGATCGGCAATATCGACGACCGTGCCATCGACGATG
Source organism: Acidisarcina sp. (assembly GCA_035539175.1). NCBI lineage: Bacteria > Pseudomonadati > Acidobacteriota > Terriglobia > Terriglobales > Acidobacteriaceae > Acidisarcina > Acidisarcina sp. The sequence goes on from DATLIY010000008.1 coordinate 651,836, forward strand.
CGCCCGGTTTTGACCAGGCCAAGGCGGCGTTCCCGCTCTATCTCCTCGTCTGTCTTTCGCTTGCGCATCAGGGACCAGGTGGCAGCCGCGCCTCCCACAAGAATTGCTGTTGCCGCCAGGGCCTCCAGCAGTTCGGGATTACGAAGAGAAAAATTCATGATCCAGTCTTGGGCCCCCCGGCCAGCAAACGCCGCGCGGACAACCTGCGCCAACGAAAGCTATAGATGCAGGATACCGCAGGCGGGCCTGCTGCTGCGTTCGTGGCGAGGTGAGTTTTGAGCCCCTGAATGCGGGCAGCGCAGCACATCGCTGCGTTATATACTTAAAGGGAGCATGCCCAACCGTTCGACTCTACCGGCGGCCCAGTCCGGCGCCACTCATCTCTCCGATTCTCCTTCGCGTCTTGAGCCCTCTGCATCAGGGGTTCAGCACGCTGCACCCACCTCCGCCTACTCAGGACCCAGGATCCGCTCCACCACAGTTTTGTGCGTTCGTCGCGGTAACAGCGTCGTCATGGCGGCGGATGGCCAGGTAACTTTGGGCGAGAGCGTCATCAAGCACTCGGCACGCAAGATTCGCCGGCTCTACCAGGACAAGATTCTGGCAGGCTTTGCGGGTTCGACGGCGGATGCCTTCTCCCTTTTCAGCCGCTTTGAGTCCAAGCTGGAGCAGTACGCCGGCAACCTTGGGCGTTCCGCGGTGGAACTGGCGAAGGATTGGCGCACCGACAAGATGCTGCGCAGCCTGGAAGCCCTGCTCGTCGTGGCCGATCTGCAGCAGACCTACATTCTCAGCGGCGCCGGGGATGTGATCGAGCCGGACGAGGGCATTGCGGCCATTGGCAGCGGCGGTTCCTATGCGCTGGCCTCTGCCCGTGCGCTGATGGAGAACACGGACCTTTCCGCGCGGGCTATCGCCGAGAAGTCGCTGCGTATCGCAGGCCAGATCTGCATCTACACGAACGATCAAATCACGATCGAAGAACTGCACGCCTAGAGGGCTCCGAGTAACGCCCCCGGCTACACAAGGAGCAGAATTATGGCCATTTATTTACCAGGAACGGCAGAAGACCAGGAACTCGCGCTGGAGGATCTGACACCCCGCGAGATTGTGGCGGAGCTGGATAAGCACGTCGTAGGACAGGGAGCCGCCAAGCGGGCCGTCGCCGTAGCCTTGCGCAACCGCATGCGCCGTCAGAAGCTCGCGCCGGATCTCGCCGAAGAGATCATGCCGAAGAACATCATCATGATCGGGCCGACCGGCGTTGGCAAGACGGAGATCGCGCGGCGGCTGGCAAAGCTGACGAACTCGCCGTTTCTGAAGGTGGAAGCCTCCAAGTTTACCGAGGTGGGGTATGTTGGCCGCGATGTTGAGTCCATGATCCGCGACCTGGTAGAGATCGCCATCGACATGGTGCGCGAAGAGAAGCTGGAAGAGGTCGAGGACAAGGCGGAGTTGAATGCCGAGGAGCGGCTGCTGGACCTGCTGCTGCCACCCATAGCGACCACTCCCGCTGCTGCTCCCGCGCCTGCGCCGCCCACTCCGGATGGCGGGACGGGCGTGCTCACCTTCCCCGCGGCATCGGGCGAATCGCACAATCAGGCCAGCGAATCGCAGAACCGGACCAATGAATCGCACAACCGGACGAGGGAGAAGCTGCGCCAGCAGTTCCGCGAAGGGCGCCTGGACGAGCGTGTGGTGGAGATCGACGTGCGCGAGCGCAATGCTCCGTCGTTTGAAATCATCTCCAACCAGGGTGTCGAGGAGATGGACATCAACCTCAAAGACATTCTCCCGAGCATCTTTGGCGCACGCACCAAGAAGCGCAAGATGAAGGTGGGCGAGGCTTTTGAGTACCTGGTGCAGGAAGAGGAGAGCCGCCTGATCGACATGGATCAGGTGCAGCGCACGGCCACGGAGCGAGTAGAGAATTCGGGCATCATCTTTCTGGACGAGATCGACAAGATCGCAGGCCGAGAGGGCAGTCATGGGCCGGACATCTCCCGCGAGGGTGTGCAGCGCGACATTCTGCCAATTGTGGAAGGCACCACGGTAAACACCCGCTACGGCATGGTGCGCACCGATCACATCCTGTTTATCGCCGCCGGAGCGTTTCATGTCTCCAAGCCGAGCGATCTGATTCCCGAGTTGCAGGGCCGCTTCCCTATCCGCGTAGAGCTGCAGTCGCTGACGGTAGAGGACTTCGTCCGCATCCTCACGGAACCCAAGTCGTCGCTGACCAAGCAGTACGCAGCCCTGCTTGAAACAGAAGGACTGAAGCTGGAGTTCACGGCGGAGTCTCTGGAGGAGATGGCGCGTTTTGCCTTCAGCGTGAACGAGGCAACGGAGAACATCGGAGCACGCCGGCTGCACACCATCATGGAGCGGGTGCTGGACGAGATCAGCTTTGTCGCTCCCGACCTGACCAAGGCGCACAAGAGCGACTCCACCGTTGACCTGGCCGCCGCGGCCCGGGACAACGGTGCGACGGTAGCCCTGCCCATCAGCGACCGTGAGACGGCTGCGGGAAACCGGGAGATGGTTGTCGTCATCAACCCGGAATATGTGCGGCAGATGGTGGCTTCCATCGTGAAGGATCAGGACTTGTCGCGCTATATCCTTTAAGCAAACCGGCAGAGCCGTCATCCGTGGCCAGCGATCTTTACCGAGCCACGGATGACGACCCTCCTTATCTACCTGCCGCTATCTTTCCTCTAGCCATTCCGCTTTACATCAGGTAACGTGGCTCTTCCCGGGACGGCAGCGCTCCGGGACTGCGCAGCGCCAGCTCTTCACGCACCAGCGTGAGGCCGTAGATGCAGCGCTCGAAGTATCGCGAGAGGCGCGCAAAGAGCGGCGCCTCGTCGGCATACTCGAACAAGTCGAAGGTGGAAACGATGTAGTAGCTCTCCTTGCCTGCGCGGACCATCTCCACAAAGCTCTCGCGCTGGGGCGATCTCCACAGATGCATCGACTCGGGATACATGCCGGTCAGAAAGAGCGTGTAGTCGCCGATGTGCTTGCGGACCTCGCGCTCGGCATCGAAGGATGCGGCGGTGCCGTGGACGGGATCGGAGGCAACCAGCATCTCAGCCACCTCCTTCAAAGGCCGCCCGTGGGCATCGCGCACGGTATAGAGATGGTCACTATTACAGAAGTCGATGAGCAGCCGCGAGACATAGTCTGCGAGCTCTTGATCGAAGATTCCGATGTGCCCGTAGGTGTTGGTGACCAGTTCGTGGAAGAGCTTGCATAGGGGATGTTCTTCTGGAATCATCGCTGCCTCCATCGAATTCGACGACTCAACGAGGTATCACTTTGGACGCGAGCTTACCTCGTTGGTTTCGGTACCGCACCAAAAAATGTGCATGTCGAATTAGATTTCTGGCACTCGACGCGGCAGAGTGCGTCATTCTTTCGCCTTCTCGCAGATTGTGAATACAGCACTTAGAGGAGGATGAGTCTGCGCGGCGCACTCTTTTTGAGGAGAGCAATATGAGAGCAGGCGCGCAATGGAAGCGGGCAAGCGGCAGCCGGATCGAGCCCATCCAGCTACCGCTTTGCCTAAACCCATCGAGCAAACACCTTGCCTGAAAATGTTAGGGGCAAACAAGCCTTAGAAGGTTCTGGTGTACGAGGCGATTACGGTGTAATCCGCAAAGGCCGCATCGCCGTGGGAGTGGTTTGCAATGTCGGTGACGCTGATCTTGCGATTGCGCTCCATCGCCCAGGGGCCGCTGACGTTCCACATGTTTCTGCCTCGGGAGTAGATCAGACCCGGTTCTATGGAGATGACATATCCCGGCCGCCGGAAGCCGTTGCTGGAGCCGAAGGCATCGCGCACCGGGACGCCTTCCATGCGGCCTCCGATGGAGAGCGCCGCGCCGCGAATCCTGGGTACGGCATGGGAAAATCCACCGCGCCAGAGATATTGATCCGCAGCGGAGATGACGCCTTCGCCGGGCGCAGAGCGAAATTGCTTCACTCCTGTTGTGTCCTGGGGATTGAAGAGCCAGGATCCGGTAAAGTAGCCAATCGTGTCGAAGTAGAGTTTTTTATAGGCCTCGGTTCCAAGTGCGAAGCCCCAGGTGCCGTCGCCCGGCTGGATCGATTCGTCGAAGGGGCGTAACTGCTTTTGCCCATTCGCGAGAATGGTGGTGCCCTTAGCGTCATTGATGCCGGTAGGCAACTTGAGGGAGGCAGAGAAGTTGATGTTGCCCTGGCTCTCTGTTGGAGGGCGAAAGACCCAGGCTTGAGCGCCCACGGTGACATCGCCGATTCCACCGGAACGGTAGACGTTCACATTCCCCTGCTGACGACGTGTGGCGGTCAGCGCGGGAACGTCGGCGATCAGGCTCCATCGTGGTGTCACCTGGTAGTTGATGGCGAAATCGTACAGGTCAACGTGATTGAGTACCGCATTGTGCTTTTGCTCGCGGATGAGCTGATAGTCCGTTCCAACATAGTGGCGGAATGAGCTGTAGGTGCGGAAGCCCACGGTAACGGAGAGCCCATGTAACTTGCTGAGTCCGCTGTGCTGGCTGCCAGGCGCGAGCCCGGAGATGACGGGTTGCACGGTATGCGCGGCGACGCAGCCCTGTGCAAGTGCCTGGGGTGCCAGTATGTGGGGTAATGCAGCGAGGAAGAGCGTGAGTGCCAGCGTGGCACCCAGGGGGATCTTTAACCTCTCGGGATGCTTCTTCATTTCTGTACTCCTTGCGTCACGCAAATTGAATCAAAGTGGAATCAATGGCCTTGAGGAGAAGCATCTGGCGCGGGGATGGCAGCCATAGGCTTCGAAGAGTCTATGAACCATACAAAGCTAGGAGGCTGCTGTCTTCGTTCGTAGGATGGAGGCCGTGGTCCTCCCTTCGGATGAAGGAGATTGGGGGCGGGCGCGCATAGACTCACAACCTGGTATTCATCTGACTGCTGTCCATTTCCGTTGAGGTGATTCTTCTGATTCGAGCCGTGCGACTGTCTCTGCCGATCCTTCTCGTCCTTGCGCTTCTGCTTCCGCAGCCGGGCTTTTCCGACGGCAGGCGAGTTCACGATCTTGAGTTGCGCGACCTCGCCGGCCACATGCAGAAGCTTTCCTCTCTGCGAGGGCAGATCGTGGTTGTGAACTTCTGGGCAACGTGGTGCGGGCCCTGCCGGGAGGAGTTGCCTCTGCTGGCCAGACTGAGCCGCCAGTATGCTGATCGCAAGGTCAAGTTCCTCGCGGTCTCGATCGACGAAGGCAAGACTCGCGCGCAGGTTCAGCCATACATTGACAGGGAGCATCTTGCGCTGGAGGTGTGGCTGGGCGGCAGTAGCGAATTGCTGGAGCGGTACAACATGGGGCAGATTGTTCCGGCAACGCTGATCCTGGATGAGCAAGGCTACGCGGTTGCCCGCATTCAGGGCGAGGCGCGGGAAGAGGATCTTCGAGGCAGGCTGGACTGGCTTCTGAATGGCCGGGCAGGGGTTGCGCCAGCCGCAGTGTTGAAGCGGTATTGAGAAACGGCAAAGCTTCGCGGGACCAAACAGGAAAACCAAACGCTGAACCAAACATGGAAGAACCATAGTGGTCACTTCCCGCTTCTCCGCTCCCTCCTTAGCATAGAAACATCTGGGATTCTCCGCGGTCCCGCTCATGCGTCGTTCCGTACTGTTGCTCGCGCTAGTGTGTGCGATGTTTTCGGTAATGGCGAAGGCTGACGTTCCGCGTCACAACTCCGCTAGCTCGCGCACCCATGATGCCAGGGTGAAGTCGACGCACGTCCAGGCTTCTACACGGCGCGGCGCTGCCCGCACGCACGCTGCAAGGCGTGGGGAGGCAGGCTCTGTGCGCGCCGAAGCGCGGCATCATGCAGCCAACCATGCGGGAGCCAGCCATGCGGCAGCCAGCCATGCAGTCGCCCGTGCTACCCCTGCTCGCGCCAGCACTGTTCGCGCCAGCACTGTTCGCGCCAGCGCAGTGTGCCGGCACGGCAGACGCCGCTGCGCAGTCTCGCGAGAGGACGCCCTGGCGCCGGAGCACCGGACGCCGAAGGCAACTTTGCGCACGGTCTCGTTAAAGCATGTAAGGTTTGAGCTGCCGCCGCCGATGCTCGGTTCGCATGAGTCGCTGGTGCGGCAGAATGTGCGGGCCGACCAGGATGGCCTGACGCGCATCGAGGATGACGCCGACCTGGCAAACATGCTGCGCACGCAGCAGCTTGTGTCGTTGCCGGTCAGTGAGGATCTCAGGGTCGATCCCCGGCTCCCGGCGAACCGCCGTTATTGCCGCAAATGGACCGCGACCTTTCTCGCGGACATGGCACGTGCGCACTATGGCCGCTTTAGCTCGCCGCTGCAGGTCAACTCCGCTGTACGCACGGTGCAGTATCAGCGCCATCTGCAGAGCATCAACGGGAATGCCGCCCCCGCTGAGGGCGATATTGCCTCTCCTCACCTGACAGGTGCAACCATCGATATCGCCAAAAAGGGTTTGTCCACCTCTGAGATAGGCTGGATGCGGGCGTACCTGATACCTCTGCAATCCACCGGACGAATTGATGTAGAGGAGGAGTTCCAGCAGGCTTGCTTCCACATCACGGTCTACAAGAGCTATTTCCCGGAACCGCAACCTCGCAATGAGGCGCGGGCCGCAGGTGCAATGCTGGCAACTCACGTGCGCTAGAGCCTGTTAACATGCCCTGGCGCAAACAAGGCCGGCATCGCGCCGGCCCGCAGCAAAAAAGGCCCCCGCAATCGCGGTGGCCTTTTGAATTGGTAACTGTATCTGTTTCTTATTCCGTCCAGCGGCGGAACATGAGCGAGCCGTTGGTGCCGCCGAATCCAAAAGAATTGGAGAGTGCGACATCGAGTTTGGCCGCCTGCGGCTTCTTGGGAACGTAATTCAGGTCGCAGACGGGATCCGGATCGTCCAGATTTGCCGTAGGTGGAGCCATCTGATTCTGCAGCGCGAGGATGGTAATGCCTGCCTCAAGCCCACCTGCGCCGCCGAGCAGATGCCCGGTCATCGATTTGGTGGAGCTGACCAGCAGCTCGTGGTTGATCGCGCGCTCGCCGAAGAGCTTCTTCATGGCCGCTGTCTCCAGGGCGTCTCCAAGGGGTGTAGAGGTGGCGTGAGCATTGACGTATCCGACATCCTCGGGCGTGAGATGCGCGCTTTGGATCGCGTTTCTCATGGCGCGGTAGCAGCCCTCGCCTTCGGGAGCCATACCTGTGATGTGATACGCATCGGCGCTCATGCCGTAGCCGATGACCTCGGCGAGGATCTTGGCGCCGCGAGCCTTGGCAAACTCCAGCTCTTCGAGGATCAGGATTCCGGCGCCTTCTCCGACAACGAATCCATCTCGGTCCTTGTCGAAGGGGCGGCAGGCATGCTCCGGGTCGTCATTGCGCGTGGAGAGCGCGCGCATGGCGGCGAAACCGCCGATGCCCATAGGGGTAATGGCCGCCTCTGCACCACCGGCGATCATGGCGTCGGCATCGCCGCGTTCAATGATGCGGTAGGCGTCTCCGATGCTATGCGCGCTGCTGGTGCAGGCGGTTGCCGTAGCTTCATTGGGTCCGCAGGCGTGGTAGCGGATGCTGACCTGCCCCGCGGCGAGATTGACAATGGCAGCCGGGATGAAGAATGGGGAGATCTTGCGCGGACCGCCAGCAAGCATAGCGCTGTGTTCGCGCTCGATGATGTCGAATCCGCCGATGCCGGAGCCGATATGGACACCGACGCGCTCGCTGATCTCCGGCGTAATCTTCAGGCCGGAGCTCTCCATGGCTTCAGTCGCAGCGGCGAGGGCGAAGTGGATGAATCGCGCCATCTTGCGCGATTCCTTCTTGTCCACAAAGTTCAGTGGATCGAAGTTCTTCACCTCAGCCGCGAAGGTTACGGGGTAGCCGGTGGCGTCGAAGTGAGTGATCGGGGCCATCCCGCTCTTGCCCGCAAGAAGGTTCTTCCAGACTTCGGGCGCGGTATTTCCGACTCCGCAAAGGAGCCCGATGCCGGTGACTACGACGCGCCTTTGCAAACTACTTGCCGCCTTTCGCGTGCTTGTCGATGTACTCGACCGCGTCCTTTACGGTTTTGATCTTTTCGGCATCTTCGTCGGGAATTTCCAGATCAAAGGCCTCTTCGAACTGCATCACGAGCTCCACCACGTCGAGCGAATCGGCGCCAAGGTCTTCCTGAAAAGATGCGCTGGGGGTAACTTCGGCCTCATCTACCTGAAGCTGCTCGACGATAATCTGCTTAACCTTATCTTCCACTGCGGCCATGCGTGTCTCCTGTTATATGAAAACGGCAAAACTATCATACGGGCAGCGAGGGGTTTGCTCCACTTTTCCGCAAGCCCAATAACTTGATGCCAAGCGAGTAGCATCCCCGGAACACGCCTCGACAAGGAGGCGCTCCACCTTGGATGCACTGATTGACCCCGAAGTTCCAAGTCTACCGGGCACTTATGACGGTGTAAAGAGAGGCATCGGGAAAGGCACGTCCGCCGGCTCCGGTTTCTCCCCGGCCAGGGTGGGAAACGAGTAAAGTGGCAAAGACGGGAGGCGGGGCAATGTTGGAAGCAGGTGTCCTGTCATGATCCTAACGATGACAACTCTCAATATCGCTGTTGTGGTGGCATTTGTGGTCGGCGCGCTGCTCGCCTGGATAGTTGCCTCCGGCCGGGGGCGCAAAGACCGGGACGCAGCACTCGCGGAGATGAAGAGCGAGTGGATGGCGCAACTCGCCGTGCGCGAGTCCAATCTGCAGAGCTTGCGGGACGAGGAGTACCGGCAGCGTGCTGAGCTGGCGCAGCTTCGGGAGCAGAGCCTGCGCCTGCCGGAGCTCAAGCAGGAGCTGAGCCAGGTGCGGGAGCAGAAAGATCGTCTGGAGCAGGAGGCGGGTATCCTGCGCCAGGACCAGGCCAGGTATGAATCCACCCAGCAGCTCCAGCAACAGCAGCTTACGCGGCTGGAGCGGGAACTGGCGGAGCTCAAGCCCAGGTATGAGCAGGCTCTGGCCGAGCAGAGAACCCTGAGCGAGCAGTTGGCCGAGACGCGCACCTCTCTGGAGGCCGAGCGCAGCCAGATACCGGAAAAGGTCGCGCTGCTGCAGGGCACCAGGGAGCAGCTCTCCGATCACTTCTCGACCCTGGCCAACAACATTCTGGAAGAAAAGACCAGGCGATTCACGGAGCAGAACCAGACGAATCTGGGGCAGCTTCTGGACCCCTTAAAGGTTCAACTGGAGCAGTTCCGCGGCAGGGTGGACGAGGTCTACGTGCAGGAGAGCAAGGACCGCTCGGCGCTCTCCGCCCAGGTGCAGCATTTGATGGCGCTGAACCAGCAGCTCTCCGAGGACGCGGACAACCTGACCAAGGCGCTCAAAGGCTCCTCCAAGACCCAGGGAAACTGGGGAGAGCTGATTCTGGAACGGGTGCTGGAAGCAGGCGGCCTGCGCAAGGGCGAGGAGTACACCGTGCAGGACAGCCGCGTGCGGGAAGACGGCTCGCGAGGCCAGCCCGACGTGGTGATCAACCTGCCGGAGGAGCGGCACCTGGTGATCGACGCCAAGGTTTCGTTGACGGCTTATGAAGAGCACGTGAACGCGGACACCGACCTGGCGCGCGAGGCGGCCCTGGAGCGCCACACCGAATCGATCCGCTCGCACATCAAGGGACTCTCGAGCAAGACCTATCAGAATCTCTACGGGCTGGAGACGCTGGATTTCGTCATCATGTTCCTCCCCATCGAGCCTGCTTTCATGCTGGCGATCTCACGGGATCCGAAGCTTTGGCAGGAGGCATGGCAGAAGAACGTGCTGATGGTAAGCCCCAGCACGCTGCTGTTTGTTGTGCGCACCGTCTCCCACCTGTGGCGGCAGGAGAAGCAGAATCGCAGCGTGCAGGAGATTGTTACGCGGGGAGCGCTGCTCTATGACAAGCTGTGCGGCTTTGTCGGCGATCTGACCAAGGTAGGAGAGCGGTTAACGCAGGCGGAGTCGAGTTACGAAGAGGCATTCAAGAAGCTATCTGCCGGCACGGGAAATGTGGTCTGGCAGGCGGAGAAGCTGAAGGATCTTGGCGTGAAGCCAAGCAAGGCGCTTCCCCGGGAACTGGTGAGCATCGCAAACGGGGAACAGCGGCCGGAGGGAAGGCACGGCGAGACGCTGGCCCTGGAATCCGAATCCAGCAATGAGGAACCAGTCAACAGGGAATCGGATCCTGGGGAATCGGATCCCGGCGAGTCCTATCCGGGGGAGCAATTCTCCTTTGCCGCCGTGGACCGCGAATCGTAAGACGAGCGGAGTAGCACGAGTCGAGTCAGTCCGGGCAGATTAAGTGCGGCAGGGTCAGCGGTCTTCCGAGGCGAGAAAACCCGCGCGCATCTTCTCCCAGGTGGTGTCGAGCGTTTCCGGCAGAACGCGGGCTTCCCCGATGACCGTCATGAAGTTGGTATCCCCCTGCCAGCGTGGCAGCGCATGCAGGTGGAGGTGCCCGGCAACCCCGGCGCCCGCGGCCTTGCCCAGGTTCATGCCAAGGTTGATGCCGTGCGGGGAGTACAACCTCTCAAGAACGCGCACCGTCTGCTGCGACAGATCCATCATCTCCCGCGCCGTCTCCGGCGCCAGGGCGGCAAGCGAAGGCTCATGTTCGTAGGGAATGACCATGACATGGCCGGAGGTGTAGGGGTAGGCGTTGAGGCAGATAAAGCATCCCTGACCACGCAGCACGATATGCGCGGCGCGCTCTGCCTCCTCGGCCGGCATGCCGTGAGCCTCGGCGTAATCCGCGGCCGCGATCAGGTTGCAGAAGACGCAGTGCATGTCTCCAGGCCATGCATCGAGTTCAGGGGGCACACCCTGACGCTGTTTTTCTCCTTCAGGCTGGTTGATGTAGGAGTAGCGCCAGGGTGTCCATAGATGATCCATGTCTCCAGAGTGTAAGCCATGGGACCGTTATGGATCCGTCATGGGACCGTGCAAAGGGGTAACTGGCATGAATCCTCCTCGCGTCCTAATCCGCCAGGTGAATCACTACCTTTCCCGTGTGGCTGTCGCCCGAACGCAGCATGTCGATGAAGGCCGCGGGAGCATTCTCGATTCCTTCGACCGTGGTTTCGTGGCTCTTGACCTTGCCGCTCTTGAGCGCGGGCGCCACTTCGGCGAGGAACTTCGGTCGATCCGCGAGATGATCGGAGACGATGAAACCCTCCAGGCGAAGGCGTTTCCCGATCACCAGCATCAGGTTGCGAGGCCCGGGAACCGGGTTGTTATACCCGGCGATGGCTCCGCACATGGCGACGCGGCCGTGATTCTTGAGCGCGGAGAGCGCCGCCTCCAGTTGCGGGCCGCCCGTGTTGTCAAAGTAGACATCGATTCCCTCGGGCGCGGCTTTCTTCAGGTGATCCAACGGATCGCCATCCTTGTAGCTGAAGGCGAAATCGACGCCGAGTTCATCGCGCAGCATGGCGACTTTGGCGGCGGATCCCGCACTGGCGATGACCTTGCATCCGTGCAGTTTGGCGAACTGGCAGGCAGCAGAGCCGACGGCGCCCGCTCCAGCGGAGATAAAGACGGTCTCCGCAGGCGATAGCCGGGCCACCTTCCACAGGCCCACCCATGCGGTAAGCCCGGTAACTCCGAGAATGCCGAGGAATGTGCTGGGCGGGGCAAGCAAGGGATCGATTTGCTGCAGGCTCGTCGCCGGTGCGACAAAGGCCTCTCGCCATCCGTTCATGCTGAATACAAGCGCCCCAACGGGAAGCGGGGATTGATTGGAGGCAGTCACAATGCCCACAGCGGAGCCCTCGAGCGGTTTGCCGATGACGAAGGGCGGCACATAGGACTGGGCATCGTTCATGCGGCCTCGCATATAGGGATCGACGGAGAAGCAGAGATTCTTGACCAGAACTTCCCCGGCAGCCGGTGGATTCAGTTCCACCTGCGCCAGGGCAAAGTCTTCCAGCCGGGGCTCTCCGTTGGGACGAGCGGCCAGACGGATTTCGCGGGATGATGTTGGCATGGGTGTTACACTCCTTTCGTCGCATACAGTACCAGTTAGTTATGAAAAGTGTTAAGAACTCGTTGAATTCGCGGCATAAAGTCGATTCGTTCGTTGACGCCTCCTGGTGCGGTTGCTATAGTTAAAGATGTAGCTTCGCGTCGGGATTCACACGTGGAGCTACGACCGCCGCATCGCTCATTCCCTGCCTGCCGGATGCTCCCGATCGGAGACCGACGTAGTGCCGGGCCACTCACTCTGGCCACACTCTCCGTCTCCCTGAGATTATCCGTTCGGATCATGGGAGGAACCTGCACGGTCCCCCGGAACTTCGCGGATTCGCATAGTAAAGTACGAGCCTTTCCAGCGAAGCAATCTGCAGTCCAGCTACGGATTGTCCTTTGGAGATCCGAGGTTCACGCACTGCAGGGCGGACGCGGGATCCGTCGACGAAGAATCCCGGAGCTGGCAGTCATGGCAGACGTCCTTAATCCTGAACAAACCGAGAGCAAACCCCTGAACACCGAACTGGAAACCCCAACATTGGAAGCAGCGACGGAGATTTCTGAGCCGTCCATCGAATTAACCCACAACCCCGAAGCCTCCGCCCTCCCCGCTGAAAATCCCGTTACCGAAACGACCGCTGCCCAGCCACAGACCGTGGCCGATGCCGCCGATCACCACGACGATTCCGAGTTCAGTGGCATGGAAGATTTTGCCGCCGCGCTTGAATCCTTCGACCGTGAGCAGGCCGCCGAGGCAGCAACCCAGAATTTCGATGACAATATCGTCGCGGGAACCGTGCTCAAGCTTACGGATAAGCACGTCGTTGTCGACGTTGGACTGAAGTCCGAAGGCCTGATTCCGCTTGAGCAGGTAGTGGACCACACCGGTCAGCCAAAGCTGAAGCCAGGCGACGTCGTCGATGTGGTAATCGAGCGCGAAGAGGCTGAAGGCGGCTACCTGGTGAGCTATGAAAAGGCTCAGCGGCTGCGCGTGTGGGACACGATCGAGAAGGCTGCCAGTGAGAAGAGCGTGGTAACAGGAACGGTGCTGGGCCGCGTCAAGGGCGGACTGACCGTGGACATCGGGATCAAGGCATTCCTGCCCGGCTCGCAGCTCGAGATCCGTCCGGTACGCAACCTGGATGGTTATATCGGCCAGCAGATTGAAGTTCGCGTCATCAAGCTGAACAAGAAGCGCGGCAATGTAGTCGTCTCCCGCAAGGAGATTCTGGAAGAAGAGCAGAACGCCCGCCGCTCCACCACACTGGAGCATCTGGAAGAGGGAACGGTTCTGACCGGTACGGTGAAGAACCTGACCGATTACGGCGCGTTTGTGGATATGGGCGGAATCGACGGCTTGCTGCACATTACGGATATGTCCTGGGGCCGCCTGACCCATCCTCGGGACCTGGTGAACGTCGGCGACGAGATCCAGGTGAAGGTGCTCAAATTCGACAAAGACAAGCAGCGCGTATCCCTCGGATTCAAGCAGTTGACGCCCGATCCGTGGCTGGATGCCGTGGAGCGCTATCCGATCGGCGCACATGTTCGCGGCCGCGTGCTGAGCGTTACCGATTACGGCTCTTTCGTCGAGCTGGAGCAGGGCATTGAAGGGCTGGTTCACGTCTCGGAGATGACCTGGTCCAAGAGGATGAAGCACCCCTCGAAGCTGGTGAAGCCCGGCGACGAAGTGGAGACGGTTGTCCTCAGCGTCAACCCGAATGACCGGCGGATCTCGCTGGGCATGAAGCAGTTGCTGGAGAATCCCTGGGAGCATCTGGCGGAGCGTTACCCTACCGGGCAGATCGTGGAAGGCCGGGTTCGCAACCTGACCGACTTCGGTGCATTCATCGAGATTGAAGACGGTATTGACGGACTGGTTCACGTGAGCAATCTGAGCTGGACCAAGCGCGTCAAGCATCCTTCTGAGGTTCTGAAGAAGGGCGAGAAGGTCCGCGCCGTAGTTCTTGGCGTGGAGCCCGAGAATCGCCGCCTTTCGCTCGGTGTGAAGCAGTTGCAGCCCGATGTGTGGGAGACCTTCTTTGAGCAGCATCGCGTAGGCGATGTGGTCAAGGGCAAGGTTCTGCGCACCGCACAGTTTGGCGCGTTCGTCGAGATCGCGGAAGGCATCGAAGGCTTATGCCACGTGTCCGAGGCTACCGACAGCCACGGTACACCGGTGAAGCTCGAAGCCGGCCAGGAGTTCGACTTCAAGATCATCAAGATGAATGCCGAGGAGAAGAAGGTTGGCCTGAGCCTGCGCGCCGTGGGCGAAGAAGCCAGCCGTGCCGATGTGGAAGCATACAAGCAGCCTTCCACCTCATCCTCCAGCTCCTCCAGCTCAACCACGACGCTGGGCGATCTGATGAACTGGAAGCGCAGCGAGCACGAGAACTAAGCGAGAACCATGCTGTAGCAAAACAGGCCGCCCGGCAAGGGCGGCCTGTTTTGTGTTGTCATGGAAAGAGTGTTGTCCTCTCAGGACCTCAGAGGATCTTCGAGAGAGCTATTTGCTTAGCTTCAGGTTGATTGTGTACAGCGTTTTCTGGTCGAAGGAGCTCACGGTCCGCGTCGGGCTCTTCTTGCCGCCCTGTTCAGCCCAAATCTCATAGTCGACGGCGAGAGACAATTGGCCAAAGCGGTAGCTGCCATCCGAGGTGCTGATGAAGCTCTTCACGCCAAGGGTCTTCACATCTTTCAGGTACACGACTGCACCTGATACTGGCTCCTCGCTTGCGCCAAAAACCTTTCCCTGGATGACTCTCTGCTGCTCTGCACTGCTGAACGACGGCAGCAACGCGATGCCTAGCCCAACCAGCACGACCGCAATGTAAGCAAGAGTCCTGTATGCACTTCGGGAACCCGACCGCTTCGACTCCTCCATTTATTTATTCCTCTTCCTCGTCCGGGAACTCTTCGTCCTCGTCCTCAAGACCATCGTCATCGACGCGCGCTAACTCCAGCGGCTCCGTCGCGACAATCTCATATTCCGTTCCACATTCATCGCACACGATGACGTCGCCTTCTTCTGCTTCTTCCGCATCGAAGTCCAGCACCGTATCGCACTCAGAACAAATCGCCATGAACCCCTCCATCTATTTGGAGTAATTAAGATGATGATGACACACCACGCGGGTGCGACTTCGCTAGTTTTAGAGTGAAGTTCGCGCCGCGTCAAGCGATGGAAGCGGGAATATTCGTGAATTCACCTCTTTGGAGAATAGTTGATGAAGAAATCTCGTGTTGGATTCAGGATTCCTCATGTCTCTATATCCCACTATTGGAACCCGCGGCCCGGTATTTGGTTGTTGCCGCTGGCAGCGCTTCTGGTAACCTCTCCCGCGTATCTGCATGCAGATCCACCCTCCCGGGACCTGGACGCAGCGGGCCACCCGGTTGCGATTGCGCCCGTCGATCCGGCCATCCGGCAGGCTTTGTCGCAGGTTTCCGCCCTGGAGATTCGACGCACGATCGAGAAACTGGTGAGCTTCGGGAACCGGAATACCCTCTCCAGCATGGAGACGGGGCTGCCTGCAAATACGGGAGCAGCGGCGGCGGCAGACTGGCTGGAGGGGGAGCTCCAGCGTTTCTCCGCCCAATGCGGGAATTGCCTTGAGGTAAAGCGCGACACTTTTACGGAGACTCCGCAGTCGCGAATCCCCAGGCCTACGGTCATCACCAATATTTACGCGATCTTACGCGGCACGGATCCCGCACGGACAAAAGAGATTTACCTGGTTTCAGGCCATTATGACTCTCGCAACACGGACACGCTGGACACAAGGAAGGCGGCTCCGGGAGCGAACGACGACGCCAGCGGGACAGCGGTAAGCCTGGAGTGCGCACGAGTCCTGAGCCGGTTGAAGTTCCCCGCCACCGTGGTCTTTGCTGTCGTGGATGGCGAGGAGCAGGGCTTGAACGGCAGCCGTCACCTGGCAAAGCTGGCCAAGGCTGAGGGCTGGCAGATCCGGGGCGTGCTGAACAATGACATCGTGGGGGGAGACACCACGCCGGGCAGCACGCAGCAGCAGAAATCCCTGGTGCGGGTCTTCTCGGAAGGCGTTCCGGTGACCACGACTCCAGAGCAACTGAAGGGCATCCAGACGCTGGGCAGCGAGAACGATTCGCCCTCCCGCGAGCTGGCGCGGGCAACGGTGGAGGTGGCGCGGAGCTACTTTCGAGTTGTCAACCAAAGCGGCGACATCGCCTACCGCTCCACTTCGTTCCGTCCGGTGATGGAGTATCGGCGGGACCGCTTTCTGCGCGGTGGCGACCACACTTCGTTCAACCAGGAGGGCTATGCCGCGGTGCGCCTTACCGAGTGGCGCGAGAACTTCGACCATCAACACCAGGACGTCCGCACGGAGAATGGCGTGGAGTATGGCGATCTGGCCAGGTTTGTCGATTACGACTACGTTGCCAATGTGACGCGGCTGAACGCGGCCACGCTGGCAACGCTGGCCAGTGCTCCTGCTCCGCCGGACGAGGTGAAGATCTCGACGAAGAATCTCGACAACAATTCAACGTTGAGCTGGAAGCCGGGGCCGGGCATGGCTGCGAAAAGCTATGAGATTGTGTGGAGGGAGACCTCCGAGGCGGAGTGGCAGCGCGCAGCGGCA
The DNA here is from genome assembly GCA_035539175.1 of Acidisarcina sp. Taxonomy (NCBI): domain Bacteria; kingdom Pseudomonadati; phylum Acidobacteriota; class Terriglobia; order Terriglobales; family Acidobacteriaceae; genus Acidisarcina; species Acidisarcina sp. Next base: position 668,447 of record DATLIY010000008.1, read on the forward strand.
AGCAATGGGGCGACGACGATCACCCTTCCGGTCTCCAAAGACAATGTGATCTTTGGCGTGCGCGCGGTGGATGCGGCGGGGCATCGCAGCCTGGCCGTCCTGCCGACGCCGGAGCGCTAAGAGCTTTGATGCAGGTGCGGCGAGCGCGCGAGGCGGCTTTTCCGTCCAGCAGATGCTGCACTGGTTACGCTGCACTTGGCTACTCCTGCCACAATTGCTCTAAACTGCAGGGAGAGAGCATCCCTTATGCCACGTACCGCCGGTATCATGACCTTCCCTGAGTTCCGCGGCTTTACCCGCAAGCTCATTCTGTGGAACCTCGGAGTCTTTTTCTTTCTGCTCGTGCTGGGACTCGTTGCCCGCGGTGCTGCGGCAACCATCGTCGGCTACACTGCGCTGGTTCCGGCAATGGTGGCTCACGGCGCCATCTGGCAACTGGTCACGTACAGCTTTCTGCATCAGGGTCTGCTTAACACTGCGCTGGAGATGCTGTCGCTGTGGTTCCTGGGCAGTTTTCTGGAGCAGTTCCACGGCTCGCGGTGGATGGGTGAGCTGTACTTCATCTCCGTGATCGGCTCGGGGGTTACGGCGGTCGCGCTCTCTTTTGCGCTGGCTCCGTCGATGGGGTTTGCGGGCGTCGCCATCATGGGTTCCTTCGGCGGACTCTTCGGCCTGCTGATCGCCTTCGGCGTGCTGCATGGGGATATGGAGTTCATGCTCTTCCCGCTGCCGGTGCAGATCAAGGCAAAGTACCTGGTAACGGTGTATCTGCTGATTGCCTTTGCCAGCTTTTTTCTGAGCGACCGGATCTACGCGCTGGCGCAACTTGGCGGCGCGCTCTGCGGATTCCTCTATGTGAAGACAGCGCCGCGGCGCGGCATCTTCTCCGGCGCAAGCGACCGCTACTTTGACCTGCGGAACAGCTACTACAAATGGAAGCGGCGGCGCGCGGCCCGCAAGTTCGAGGTCTACATGCGCAAGCAGAACCGCGAGGTTCACTTTGACCAGGAGGGCCGCTACATCGATCCGGACCGGAACCAGAATCCAAAAGATAAGCGGTGGATGAATTAGGGCCTGCCCCCAGGCCTATTCCACGGCCTAATCGAGTCCTAATCGCTCGTGACCAGTCCGATGGCGAGTCCGTCGTATCCATGGCTGCCTACGGTCTGGAGGATCGTCGCACTCACCCGCGGCTCGGCGGAAAGCAGTTCGATGAATCTGCGAATTCCCTTGACGTTGCTGTCCTCGCAGGATGCGTCGGCAATTCGTCCTTCCTGCACAGCATTGTCGGCCACAATCAGGCTGCCTTTGCGGGCAAGCTTCATCGCCCACTCAAAGTAACCTGGGTAGTTTCCTTTGTCCGCGTCGATGAAGATCAGGTCAAAGGGGCCGAGTCGTTCCGCAGCGAGGAGCGGCAGCGTCTTCAGCGCAGCCCCTACGCGCACCTCGACGCGATCGGCCAGGCCAGCGCGCGCCATATTGGCGCGGGCAACCGCAGCATGCTTCGGCTCGAACTCCAGCGTGATCAGCCGGCCATCGGCAGGTAGTCCCCGCGCCATCCAGATGGTGCTGTAACCGGCCAGCGTGCCAATCTCCAGAATGGAGCGTGCCTTGTTCATCCTTACCAGCAAATTGAGAAGCTTGCCGTGGTTGGGCGAAATCTGGATCGCAGGCATTCCCGCAGCATCGGAGGCCGCAATCACAGCGTCCAGCACCTCGTCCTTCTTCACCACCTGGTCCGCGATGTAGTGCTCGACTGCCGTCCACTGCTCTTGATTCATAGTTGCCTTTCTGGATGCAGACGACCGATTTTACTATCGAAGCTTCAGCCAAATCACCTCGTAAACCACAGTCCTCCCCGGCGCTCCGCCTGACAACAGGCCCTGAAACCATGTATCTTCAAAGAAGCGAAAGCTCTTTTCTTTTGAAGCCAGGCCTGCGGGCGGATTCGTCTGCTGCCTGGGATGAGGTAATCAAGACAGCGTGTTTTCTATCCAACGATTCTTCCGCATGCATCGCTCGCCTTCCGCGGCACTGATATCCTGCGCACTGCTCGGCGCCGCGCTCCTGGCCTCTCCCCATCGTGTTGCAGCACAGATTACCCTTGCGCCTCTGGCAGCAACGGGAGCCGATTATCAGAATCGCTGGGATATCTTTGGCGGTTTCTCCTATTCGTACTTCTCGACAACCATCGGTCACGGTCATAAGACCAATCTCTATGGCGGCGGCGCAGAGGGAACCGTGTGGCTCTCGCCGGTAGTCGGCGCCACGGCCGCAGTTCGCGAAGTATCGGGGCACCTCCCGGTCGATCCCAATATATTTGGCGTTACCAATCCCCGCATGTCGGAGACGCTCTTCCTCTTCGGCCCGGAAGTACGGCTGTACCGCGCGGAGCGCGCAGCGGTATCCGCGCATTGGCTGGTCGGCGGCACCTACGGCGTCTTCGATTCGGACCTGAAGGGCATCTCCCCCAATACGCTGGGCCTGTACAACAACCAACTGGCCTTTGCCATGGCGGCAGGCGCCGCCTGGGACTACAACCTGTCTCCGCGTTTCTCGGTTCGTGCCATCACCGACTTTCAGCCGACGTACTTTGGCAGCAGCGTCCAGAAGGAGTTCGGCGGCCAGGTGGGCCTGGTTTACAAGATCGGATCTCTGAAGAAGAAGTAAGGCTCGAGTCCGCAGCCTAGAAGGATCAGCAGAAGAACGCAGCAAAAAGCCCAGCCACGATGGCTGGGCTTTTGTGTGTTCCGGCTATGCTGCCTTTAGCCCTTGAGGACGGGGCGGATGTGCAGTTCTCTGAGTTGCTGGTCGCTGACCGGAGCCGGGGCATTGACCATGAGGTCGATGGCCTTGGCGGTCTTGGGGAAGGCGATGACCTCGCGCAGGCTCTGCTCCCCAGCCAGGATCATCACAATGCGGTCGAGGCCAAGCGCGATGCCGCCATGCGGTGGCGCACCATACTCCATTGCCTCCAGGAAGTAGCCGAAGCGCTTGCGGGCTTCTTCCTCCGTCATTCCCAGGGCGCGGAAGATCTGCGCCTGCACGTCCTGGCGGTGGATACGGATCGATCCCGAGCCGAGCTCGGTGCCATTCAGCACAATGTCATACGCCAGCGCGCGCACAGCGCCTGGATCCGAGGTCAGGCGGCCAGCCTTCAAATCGTCTTCATGCGGAGAGGTGAAGGGATGATGGGCGGCAACCCACGTCTTCGTCTCTTCGTCCCACTCGAAGAACGGGAAATCCGTAACCCAGAGGAATTTGTAATCCTCGGCAGTTCCGCGCTTTTCAAATGCCTTGTGGCGATCGGCGAACTTCTGTGCCAGCGCCAGCCTCACCTGCCCGGCCATCTCGTAGATGGTTCGCTCGCGCCCGGTAAGCACGGAGGCGGATACGCCATTCACCACAGGACGCTCGCTCGCTTTGCCGTTGCCAAACTCGGACTTGCTATCCGCAACGACCATCACGATCAGATCCTGCTCCGCTGCACCGCTCAGTTCGCGGATGGTCTTGACCATCTCTGGAAATGATTTTTCCAGGCGCTTGAAGTCGTCCATCACCTTGAGGCCGTTTGGCGCAAGCTTGGCGGGATAGACCAGGCGAAGATCGTCGCGCTCCTTGCGGGAGAGCTCGCCAACGCTGGGAATGCGAACCGCTACGATGGGCTGTCCGGGTGTGATTGCCAGCGTCTCCAGTTGCTGCGGCGTAAAGGCCGCGCTCACTTCGGTCATGGCGGGCAGGCGCAGGTCTGGCTTGTCGATGCCGTAGAGGCGCAGCGCCTCATCGAACGTCATGCGCGGAAAGGGCGCGGAGAGCGGCTCCCCTGCAACACCGAAGGCGGCTTTGAGGAAGCCTTCTACCACGGCGAAGATCATCTCCTGCTGGGGAAAGGACATCTCCAGGTCGATTTGCGTGAACTCCGGCTGGCGGTCGGCGCGAAGGTCTTCATCGCGGAAGCAGCGGGCAATTTGAAAGTAGCGATCGAAGCCGGAGATCATCAGAATCTGCTTGAAGAGCTGCGGCGACTGCGGCAGTGCATAGAAGCTGCCCGGATGGACGCGGCTGGGAACGAGATAATCGCGGGCGCCCTCTGGCGTGGAGCCCATCAGGATTGGTGTTTCCACCTCGTAGAAGCCCTCTCCCGAGAGATATTGCCGGATGGCCAGCGCAACCTTATGGCGCAGCGCGAAGTTTTTGAGCATCGCCGGGCGGCGCAGATCAAGATATCGGTACTTGAGGCGCACCTCCTCGTTGGTAATCGCATCTTCCGCGGGGGAGAACGGCGGCACCTTGGAGTCGTTGAGCACCAGCAACTGGTCGGTTACGATCTCGATTTCGCCCGTGTCCATCTTGGGATTGATGACATCGGCGCCGCGAAGTCGAACCTTGCCGACGACGGCCACAACGTACTCCGGGCGGATCTGCTCGGCTTTCGCGTGCCCTTCGGGGCTCAGATCCCGGTCGAGGACAATCTGCGTGATTCCGGTGCGGTCGCGCAGATCAAGAAAGATGAGGTTGCCATGATCGCGGCGGCGGTTGACCCATCCCATCAAAACGACGGAGCTGCCGGCATCTGCCGCGCGCAGTTCTCCGCAAGTGTGCGTGCGCTGAAGTGTGCCTAGAAAATCGAGCAATCGAGTGCCTACTTTTCTGCTGATTTGAGGGCGGCGACGAGGTGCTCCCGGGCAACCTTCGTCTGCTCGCCAGTTGCAAAGTTCTTTACAGTCAAGATACCGGATTGCTGCTCATCCTCGCCAAAGAGGATGATGTTGCGGGCCAGCTTGTTCCCGGTCTCAAACGATTTCTTCAAACGGAACGAGCCATCGCCAAGATCGATGCGCAATCCGGCACGGCGCAGTTCGCGGGCCAGCGCAAGCGCGGGAGCGTCCAGAGTCGTCCCCATCGGCGCAAGATAGGCATCGGCCAGAACCGGCGGCAGCGATTGCGCGTCGGACAGTTGAGCCTCCAGCGTAAGCACCAGGCGATCGGCCCCGATGGCGAAGCCAATGCCGGGAGCTTTGGGGCCTCCCAACATCTCGGACAGGCCATCGTAGCGGCCGCCGCCGACAAGCGCATTCTGCGCGCCCAGTCCCCCATGCGTGAATTCAAAGGTCGTGCGGCTGTAGTAATCCAGTCCGCGCACCAGGCGGTGATTGCGGTGATACGGCACGCCGCAGGCGTCGAGCGCGGCACAGACGGCGGCAAAGTGCGCCCGGGATGCCTCATCGAGCGAGTCCGCGATTCTAGGCAGCGCCTCGATGATGGGCTGATCCTCCGGCACCTTGCAATCCAGCACGCGCAACGGATTTGTCTCCGCGCGGCGTTGGCAATCGACGCACATGCGGCCTACCACGGGCTTCAATGCCTCGCGCAGGGCTTCGACATAGAGCGGCCGGTCGACGCTCGAACCAACAGAGTTGATGTTGAGCGTCCATCCTGAAATGCCCAGCTCGTCGAGCAGACTGGCCAGCATCTCAAGCACCTCGGCGTCGCGCAGCGGCGATTCGGCACCGGCGCTCAGCGGACCGATCACCTCAGCGCCAATCTGGTAGAACTGGCGGTAGCGGCCCTTCTGCGGCCGTTCGCGGCGAAACTGCGGGCCGATGTAGTAGAGCTTCTGCAGCAGGCCGCTCTCGCCCAGCCGGTGCTCGATGTAGGCGCGGACAACGCCGGCCGTGTTCTCTGGCCGCAGCGTGAGCGATTGCGCCTTCTCTGACTGCGCGCGGGCCCGGTCCTCCCAGGTGTACATCTCCTTGGAGACGATGTCGGTTTCCTCACCGACTCCGCGGGCGAAGAGCTGCGTGTCCTCGAAGATGGGTGTGCGGATCTCGCCGAAGTTATAGCGGGCAAAGACGCGGCGGGCGGTCGACTCCACCTGGTTCCAGAGTTCGGTCTCCGGCGGCAACAGATCCCGCGTGCCGCGTACGGCTTTAATGATTTTCTCTGACATGTGTTTTCGCGAACGGAAGGTGGATGCGGCCCTTGCAGGTATTCGATCTCGATCCGAAGTCGTCTCTTCTAGAATACCAAGAGGAGTTTGCAAGCACATCCTGAGAGCACTTTTGCCCAGCTTTGGCCGAGAGAGCTCTTGCCTTCAGCGCCAGTTCTTTTGCTCTTCAAGATAGATGGCGACGTAATCCAGATAATTCCTGGCGTACTGGAGAATAAGTTCGCGGTCCTTGTCAGCCAGCTCGCGGCGGACTTTGCCGGGAACGCCGGCGACGAGCGAGCGCGGTGGAATCACCGTGTTTTCCGGGATCACGGCGCCAGCAGCGATGATCGAACCCTCACCAATGCGGGCGTTATTGAGGACGCTCGACCCCATGCCAATGAGGCAGGCATCTTCAATCACGCAGCCATGCACGGTGGCGTTGTGCCCGATCGTTACCCAATCGCCAACAATGACCGGGTATTTGTAACGCATTCCGTGAAGCACGGAGCAGTCCTGCACATTGGAGTTGGCTCCGATGCGGATGGAGTGGACGTCGCCCCGGACCACAGCATTCATCCAGATGCTAGAGTGTTCTCCCAGTACAACATCGCCCAGAACCTGTGCGGATACATCGACATAGCAGCTTGCGGGGATGACAGGGGTGTGACCCTGATAGGAGCGGATCATGGGCAGGAGACCTCGAATCTTTCTCTCCGAGTGTAACGAATCCGGCAGGAATCGCACCAATGCGGCGGGTGGACAGTCTGGCATAAAAAAAGAAGTGATCCTGGCACAAAAAGAGGAAAGTGATGCTCTTTTTCGATTCAGCTTGACGATAGTCGGCCAGACTCACGTATTCTTATAGAAGCCTTTTTGGCAGGTTTGGAGGTGTGTTTCTTTGGCAGAGGTTCGAGTACAGGAAGGCGAACCGCTTGAAAATGCGTTGCGCCGCTTTAAGCGGAAGGTGCAGCAGGAGGACATTATCAAAGAAGTAAAACGTCACTCCTTCTACCTGAAGCCGGGCGAGAAAAAGCGCGTAAAGGAAGCGCTGGCACGCAAGCGGAATCGTAAGAAGGCTCGCAAAGAAGCGGACTAACTCTCTAAACCGGGGCTACCATCCCAGCGCAGGATTCAATTCTCTGGGATGGTCCCTCGGCACAGTTCATAAGCTGGCAACGCTTGCTGTACAACTTTTAGACCCCAATTCTGGGCATCGCTTCTTCCCTGGCGCATGCCATCCTGAGTTTCTTCGCGGCAACTAGGCCGCGCTTCAACGCCGCACCCCTTCTTCGCGGTCAGGGCCCATCAACACTCACCAAAGTGCAAGGAACGATACCAGGCTGCTCTCCGTTCAGGAGCGTGGCGTGGCGCTGTTGCCTCATCTGCGGTTCGAGGCGCAGCCCGGGGGACGCGAGGATGGACTTCGTAGACAAGATTTTGAAATGCGTAGACTGCGGAAGTGATTTTGTTTTCACGGCCGGGGAACAACTCTTCTTTCACGATAAGCAATTCAAGAACGATCCCAAGCGTTGCAAACAATGCAAGGCAAAGAGGGCTGCCGGATCAGGTTCCGGAGTGCGGGCGGAGACGCGTACCGTCTGCTCGCAGTGCGGAATGGAGACGACGGTTCCGTTTAAGCCGACTCAGGGCAGACCGGTACTCTGCCGATCCTGTTTCCAGCAGGCCAGACCGCCAGCGGCAAGCGTGCACGCGCCTGCAGCGGCAACCGGTACTGCATAGGATTCAGAAACCCAGGGGCGGACGCACTTCAGGGTCCAGCCAATCGTAGGACAAACGTGCGGTCTATAGGGCGCGAGGGGGTAAGTGCGCCCGAATGAGGGACTAGATCCGTCTGGATCCGGTTCTAGGCTTGGCGGCTGCTATCGTTGAGGATGCTGGTTGTTCGGCGACAGGTTTGCGCGTTTTGAGCTTCTTGTCCTCGTGACTTACCAGCAAGGCTTCGATCTGCAATAACAGGTCCTGCGTGTTCATCGGCTTGACCAGCATCTCATCGGCACCTTCATCCTGCCAGTTCGTCCCAGCCATGGGATACGCCGTAAGCATGGCGACAGCCGGCTGGTATGGGGCCTTCTTGGCGGCATGTACCACCTCCAGCCCGGAGTTGTCGCTCTCCATCTTCATGTCGGTAATGACCATGTGATATTCGTTGCCGCGAATCTTGGCCTTGGCCTCTCGCGCGGAGGCCGCTGTCTCTACGTCAAAGCCATGAATCTCGAGGACTGCTTTGAGTGTAAGCAGAATTGCGAGTTCATCGTCCACCAGCAGAATGCGACGTTTCATCGGAGTCCTCCAACTTTCTTGCATATATTGCGGGACAAGCTTTCAGGGGAAACCATTGAGAAGTCGCTCGTAGCAAAAGCCCGCAGGGCCGGTTACATTCAATCCATTACGAAACTGAACAACGTGGCAGGATACCACGCCGCTCAACCTGTCACTCTCCTAAAAAAATCAATTGGTCAGGCGATTGCCTTCGCCAGCGAACCTTTCGGGCAAGAGATCGTATCTAAATAAGAAGCAGGAATGGCCTGGCGTAGAACGTTGCTGCAGTGGCATCGATTCCCCAGGAAAGTTCCAAAACCAATGCTATACTCGTCAGGCGAAGGGTGCGCCCTTCGCGTCCCGGAGGAGACCCATCGATAAGCGTTCAGCAAAGTCGTTCATTCGCATTAACGAAAAGATTCGCGCACGGGAAGTGCGTGTTATAGATGATGCCGGTAACCAGCTCGGCATTCTCCCGCCATTTGAAGCCTTGAAGATCGCCCGCGAACGCGGCCTCGATCTGGTCGAGGTTTCGCCCAGCGCCGTACCGCCGGTCTGCCGTATTCAGGACTATGGAAAGTTCCTGTACGAGAAGGACAAGAGCGATCGCGCCGCACGCAAGAAGCAGAAGATCATCACCATCAAGGAAGTGAAGTTCTCCGTCACCGTGGATGAGCACGACTACGTGACGAAGAAGAACAAGGCGATCGGCTTTCTTACGGATGGCGACAAGGTGAAGGCTTCGCTGCGCTTCAAAGGGCGGCAAATGGCCCACCGCGACCTCGGCTACAAGATCATCAATCGGTTGATTCAGGACATTGGCGATCTGGGTGTGGTGGAGTTTATGCCGCGCATGGAAGGGACCACGCTGCACGCCATCATCGCTCCGGGCAAGAAGCCGGAGGTGCAGAAGCCTGCCAAGCCCGTTGCGCCGAAGCCTGAGGCAAAAACGGTGCCTGTGGCTGCAGCACCCGCGCCGACGACTCCTGTTCAGCCGTAAAGACAGCAAGCCGGGCGGCCTCCGCGATCCCTGGTTTTCGACTGCCCCTGGTTTTTCGACTGCGGGTTTTCTGCCTGCCTCGATTTCGCCCGGACCGGGGCTTGCGGGACATGTCCGCAAGCCTCTAATCCGGCAAGGGTTGCCTGAGGTGTGCCAAGACCTGTAGACTGGTTGATGTTGCACGTACGTCAATCGAAGTAGGACAACCATGCCCAAACTAAAGAGTCACCGGGGCGCGATGAAGCGCTTCAAGAAGACTGGTACCGGCAAAATCAAGCGCGGCCAGACCAAGATGCGCCATATCCTTACGTCGAAGTCGATCAAGTCCAAGCGCAAGCTCGCCAAGGTTGTACTGGTGTCGGACGCCGACTACGCGAAGGTTTCGCGCATGATTCCTTACCTCTGATCAACCCCTGACAGGGTTCGGGCCGCGGTAAAGCGTTCCGCAATGGCCCCCGGAAAGCCTGATTTGCAGGCTCCGAGAGATCCGAGATGCAAGCGAGTGAAGAGGTCTAAAGCGTCCCCCAACGGGTGACGCCTCCTGCCTCCAGCCGCACAACGAAACACGCAAAGGAGAAGAACAAAATGCCCCGTGTAAAACGGAGTACGAAGCGGAACGATCGCCGCAAGAAGATTCTCAAGCGGGCGAGTGGATATTTCCTCACCAAATCCAAGCTGTACCAGGCTGCGCAGGAAGCCGTAGAGCGCGGCATGAAGTTCAGCTACATTGGCCGCCGCCAGAAGAAGCGCCAGTATCGCTCTCTCTGGATTGTGCGTATCAACGCCGCGGCACAGTTGAACGGCTTGAATTACAGCCTGCTGATCAACGGATTGAAGAAGGCTGGCGTGGAGCTGGACCGCAAGGTTCTGGCAGACATCGCCGTCAACGACGCAGAAGGTTTTGCAGCGCTTGTGGCGCAGGCAAAGTCTGCGCTGAGCGCGACGGCAGCGGCGTAACCGCGAGCTGGAAATTAACATCGCAATAAAAAAGAAGAGGCGCAGCAACAAGCTGCGCCTCTTCTTTTTGCCATATTCCCATAAAGAAACCGGAATTTGCGGGGCACAGCGATTCCCTGCTGTTTGTGGATTGCATGGAAAATCGGATTCGGACAGAATCGTGTCATGCAGATCCCTGCGACGATTGCATCTCCGAGCCCGACCTATCCGCGCGATGGGTTCGCCGCGTACTACGTAACAACGCTCAAGGACACGAGGCAGGTCGCCCGGATTGAGTGGGAGGGGGACCAGTTCAGCGCGCATGTGCTGGGGCCTCCGCCGCTGACGGCACGCGGCGCGACCATAGAAGCAGCCGAGATTCTGCTGGACTACCGCGTAAGCGTCTATGCCTGAAGGATCCACTCTCCCGGGACGCTGCTGGACGCGATATCTCGGCCTCAGTAATTCGGTCCCAGCAATTCGACCGCAGCAATTCGACCGCCGGTGATTTGACCCCGTGATTCGCCCCGATGGTTCCCGGGCAGTGGTTTATTCTTTTAGATAGACCATGTCGCAAGAACAGATTCCACAATTGAGCAGCTTTGACGAAGCCGCGCTGGAACAGGCTTTCGGCGCGCTTGCCGCGCAGGCCGCCGAGTCAGCCCGGGCGCTGGCCTCGCCGGAAGCGGTTGAGCACTTTCGGCTGGAGTGGCTGGGGCGCAAACAGGGACGGCTGAAGCTGGTAAGCGAGGCGTGGCTGAAGTCCGCTCCCCCAGAGGCGAAGAAGCAGATTGGCCAGCGCTTTAACAAGCTGAAGGAGCAGGTAGAAGAGCTGCTGGCGAGCGCCGGCAGCGCCGGGCCGGATGATGCCGCCCTGGCGCGCGAGGCCATCGACGTCACTCTGCCCGGGACCCGCAACTTGATCGGCGCGGAGCATCCGATCCTGCGCACGATGAACGAGATCGTCTCCGTTTTCCAGGGCATGGGCTACTCCGTCGGAGTGGGGCCTGAGGTCGAGACCGACTACTACAACTTCGAATCGCTGAATTTTCCGCCGAATCATCCGGCACGCGACACCCAGGACACGCTGGTGGTGGCGAACCAGGAGCGTCGCCCCCTGCGCGATCGGCTGCTGATGCGCACCCATACTTCGCCGGTGCAGATCCGCACGATGGAGCAGCAGCCGCCGCCGGTACGCATCGTGATTCCGGGCAAGGTACATCGTAATGACGCGTCTGATGCCACGCACTCGCCGATCTTTCACCAGGTGGAGGGCTTGTGCGTCGGGGAAAACGTAACTTTCAGTGATCTAAAAGGAACGCTCGATCGCGCGATGAAGGCGTTCTTCGGCCTGGGAGTGAAGACGCGCTTCTTCCCGTCGTTCTTCCCCTTCACGGAGCCGAGCGCAGATGTGCAGATCAGCTGCATCTTCTGCGGCGGCAAGGGCTGCCGCAAGTGCAAGCACTCGGGATGGATCGAGTTGCTGGGCTGCGGCATGGTGGACCCCGCGGTGTTCGGCTTTGTGCAGCAGAAACAGCCCGGCTACGACCCGAAGAAGATCAGTGGATTTGCCTTCGGCATGGGCGTCGAGCGCATCGCGATGATGAAGTACGGCGTAAGCGATATCGGCCAGTTCTATTCGGGAGATATGAGGTTTTTGCGGCAATTTGCTTAGGGGCAGCAGGTTAGCGAGTCAGCAAAGGGGCGGTCAGCGAGTCAGCAAAAGTAGGCAGAATTGGCAAGAACCAGGCATTTTCGGGACCTGATCGTGTGGCAGAAGGCCATGCAACTTGCCCGCGATGTTTACTCGGCCACTCGTGCATTCCCCCGCGAAGAGATCTTTGGGCTGACCAGCCAGATGCGGCGTGCTGCAGTGTCTATTCCCAGCAACATCGCGGAAGGACACGGCAGGCTCTCCGATCCAGGTTTGCGCACCTTTCTGGCGCAGGCTCGCGGGTCATTGTTTGAACTGGAGACACAGATTGATTTGGCTCGTGACGTCGGCTATTTCGATGCACGGGCAGCGAAAGGATTATGCGAAGAGTGCGAGGAAGTAGCAAGACTGCTGAATGGACTGATCGCCGCAATTAACGGCAATACCCAGGGACAAGGGTGATTTCCGCCGCTGACTTGCTGTTCCGCTGGCTTGCTAACTCGCTGATTTGCTGAAGTCATGAAGATTCTGACGGAGTGGTTGCGTGAATATCTCCCGGGGATTCCCGTGGAGGACCATAAGCTTGCCGAGGACCTGACGCTGCGTGGCATCGCCGTGGATGGCGCCTTTGACCTTGGCCCCGGCAAGGGCTTGCTGCTCGAGATGGACATCACGACCAACCGCGTAGACGCGATGAACCACTACGGCATCGCACGCGAGGCGAGCGCGATCTATGGGCTGGCTCTGCCGCCGCTCGATGCTTCCGTACCCGTGTCCGGGTCCACATCCGGGTCCACGTCTGCAACCAAGCCCTACCCGGTGCGCATTGAAGCACCCGATCTCTGCGGCCGATTCACGGCGCGCGTGCTGCGCAGCGTCACCATCAAACCCTCTACGGGGTTGCTGGCCCGGCGATTCGCCGCGCTCGAGCAGAAGCTGATTTCCAATGCGGTGGATGCGACCAACTACGCGTGGATTGCGATGGGGCAGCCCACCCACGTCTTCGATCTCGACAAGCTGGAGGGCGGCATCGTTGTCCGCCGCGCCCGCAAAGGCGAAAAGCTGCGCACCCTGGATGGCGTAGAGCGCACGCTGTATCCCGACGACCTGGTGGTGGCTGACGAGAAGAAGGCACTGGCGATTGCCGGCGTGATGGGCGGCTGGGACTCGATGATTACTCCGGAGACGAAGAACGTGCTGGTGGAAGCGGCATGGTTCGATCCGGCAAGCATTCGCGGCACCTCGCGCCGTCATGGCCTGCATACGGATGCCTCGCATCGCTTTGAACGCGGCGCCGACTTTAATGCTCCTCCGGTAGCTTCCGCGCTGGTGAGCCGCATGCTGCTGGCCGATGGTGGCGAAGCAGAGGGCGAACTGGTGGACGTTGCCATTCCCGAGGCCGCGGCACGCACGGCAAACCGCTCCGCTGTCCGGCTGGAGCTGAGCGAGGTTCGCCGCATCCTGGGAACGACGGTTGACGCAGAGGGAATCACCACGTCGATTGTTGAGAACGTGCTGACGGCGCTGGGCTGCTCGCTGGTGCTGCATTCCGAGGGCGTCTACGACGTAACCCTGCCAAGCTGGCGGCTCGATCTGGAGCGCGAAATCGACCTGATCGAAGAGATCGCCCGCGTCTATGGGTACAACCGCTTTGCCAATACGCTGCCCGTGCTGGATTGCACCGTGGTGGAGCTGCCCTGGGCGCGGCAGCAGGATGCGGTGCGCTCGACCCTGCTGGCGCTGGGCTGGAATGAGGCGTTGTCCAGCACCTTTGCATCTGCAACCGATGCGGTTGCATTTGCGCCGCAGCCCTCGTCCACCGTCGCCATGGGCAATCCTTTGAACGAAGAAGCCGGCATCCTGCGGCCTTCGCTGGTGCCGGGAATGCTGACCATGCTGGGCAGCAATCTGAACCGCAATGTGGAGGATGTGCGGCTCTTCGAAATGGGGACCGTCTTCAGCGGAACAACAGACCGCGTGGACGAGCGGCCCGCGCTGTCCATAGGCGCAACCGGGCTGACCGCCGTCGAAGGACCGCATCAGCCGCCGCGGCCAGTGGACTTCTACGACGTAAAGGGCTCGATCGAAGAGCTGCTGAGCCGCTTTGCGATGCGCTCCCTCTACTTTGACAACTTTGCCGTGGAGAGCCACCTGATGCCGAAATGGCTGCATCCGGGGCGTTCTGCGCGGGTGGTCGTGGAGGGCTCGACGATCGGCTACTTCGGAGAGCTGCATCCAGCGGAAGCGCACAGCAGAAAGCTGAAGCAGAAGGTCTTCGTGGGCGAAATCTACCTCGACCGGCTGTATCGCCAGGCATTGCGCCAGCCGTCAGCGCGGGAGCTATCGCGCTTCCAGGCCGTGCGCCGCGATTTTTCGTTGATCTTTCCCGATACGGTTCTCTGGTCGCAGGTGGACGGCGCACTGCGCGAATTGCGCATCGAAGAATTGGTCAGCGTGGCGGCAAAGGAGGTCTTCCGCGACAGAAAGCAGGAGAAGCCGGAGTACTCTCTGCTGCTGGGCACCGTCTTTCAATCGCAGGAGCGCACCTTGCGCGAAGAGGAAGTGCAGGGTTACTCCGAGCAGATTCTGAAAGCGATGGAGCAACTTGGGGGACGTCTGCGCAGTTGAGGAATCTACACCGTCCGCGTAGCGGCGACTGCGGCTTATGGGGCATCGCTGAACGGGGACGAAAGAATGTACGGTAAAAACGCGGCGAAAGAACATGTTCTGGCACCTGCCAGGTGTGTTTTCTTCCGGTTTACGGGCCTTTAAGGGCCTATCGGCGCTATACTGCGCCAAGGGAGCGGCAAAAACAGTGGACGAAACAACTATGCCAACACTTGCATTAGGGGAGCCGGAGCAGGCAATCGCCATCGACGATTTCCAGGCTCTGGAGCAACGAGTGCTGCGCACCGTGCAATTGCTCAAGTCGGAGCGGGAACAACGCGCTGCTGCCGAAGAGCGTGCTTCGACCGCCGAACAGCGGCTGGAAGAGAGCAATGCCATGCTCGCCAGCCTGGAAGCGGAACTTACCGGCCTGCGGCGTGAGCGCGATGGCGTGCGCAACCGCGTGGAGCGACTCTTGACTCAACTCGATGATCTTGCAGTCTGATTGAGGAACTGCGGCCTATGACAGCACCTTCGAACGACGAACAGCAGATGAGCAGCGTGACGGTGGAGATCTACGACCAGATCTATCACTTACGCGGCCACGACCAGGAATACATCCAGATGCTGGCGGGCATGGTCGACTCGAAGATGCGCGCGGTGGCCGCGCAGGGCACCACGGTGGACTCACTGCGGGTTGCCGTGCTGGCTGCGCTGAACATTGCCGACGAGCTTGCCATGCTGGCCGAGAAATATCGCGCGTTAAGCGGCAGCATGAGCGAGACGCAGACCAGCATCCGCTCCCGCGCCAGCAACCTGGCAGGGCTGCTCGACTCCGTCCTCGGCGAGGAGCGCCGGATCGGCTAGCGTTTCCGCTCCGGTTTTCACTGGACAGATTCTTCATCAGAGGGTGGCAAAGCGGGTCCTTCACTTCGTTCAGGATGACAATATCCGCGATCCTTCAACGCTTAGGTTTGTCATCCTGAGCAAGTCTGTTTGTCGCCCTCAGCAAAATCTTTTTGTCATCCTGAGCGAAGCGAAGGACCTGCTTTCCCCCCGCAATACCCCCGCATACGCCGTTCTCCGCCTGCGCAAGCTCATGGGAAATAGAGGGGAAATCCCCTTTCGCGGAGATTGGTCAGCGTGGCCAGTTTTGTGCCGCCAATTTCTGTTTTACCCCGGCGCTTGCCAAGTGAGCCGACACCCGCTAGCATCCTGACAGAAACCGGCCTGCGAAGCAGGTGGTGTGGTCAACTCTGGTTGAACCTTTAATCATCGAACAGGGACTCGACTCGAAGAATCGGCTCGGTGTGCAGTCCGCCAGTCCGGAACGCCTAAAGAGCTGCGGAGAGTCCCACCGTCTTAGGACGGGTTCACCAGAGAACTAGCCACGGCCCAGCGGGTCGGTCTTCTATTTTTCTGCGCCGCGGCGCGGAGTTCGGCCCAGCCCACGGTGCATCCTCTCCTCTTCCAGTTCGGCCCCATCGCAGTTCCTACGTTTGGCATCTTTGCCGCCATTGCTGTGCTGGCTGCAATGTTTCTGAGCGTTCGGCTGGCGCGAGTGCTCCAGATCAACGCAAACGAGATATGGAACCTGGGGGTGACGATGGTCTTCTCCGGGCTGGTGGGTTCGCGTGTTTTGCTGGTACTGCTGAACTGGAGAGACTTCCGCTCCGCGCCGTTGTGGATGGCTGGCCTCGCGACGATGCGCACTCCCTGGCTGCTGCTCGGCGGCAGCGTGCTGGCACTGCTTACCGGGCTGGTATACGCGCTCATCGTAAAGCTGCCGTTGCTGCGCACGCTGGACGTTCTGGCGCCATCGCTGGCCCTGGGCCATGCCATCGTCTGCCTTGGCTCGTTTGCGGCCGGCTTGGACTATGGCAGCCCTACCCATCTGCCGTGGGCTGTGGTCTACAACAGCAGGCTGGCGGCGAGGTGGTCCGGAACTCCGCAGGGCATTCCATTGCATCCAACGCAACTGTATGAGTGCGCCCTGGAGTTGGGGCTTTTCGTTCTGCTGCTGATGCTTCTCCGGCGGCTGCAGCCCGGCGAGGTGATGGGTACGTGGCTCTTTCTGATCGGGCTGGGGAGCTATTTTCTCGAATTTCTCAGCGGTCGCGCACAAGCCGGGATCCTCAACGGTCCACTGACGCTCGGACAGTATCTGGCGGTGGTGTTGGTGGTCGCGGGAGGCATGCTGTGGTGGAAACACGATACAGTGAGAGCTAGTGTCTATACCGCCTGAACGTCCCAATCCGCAGGAAGAACCTCAGCCGCGCTCCTGGACCGTGCCGCAGGAGTCCGCAGGTCAGCGTCTGGACCAGTTTCTGGTGCAGCAGATGGAGTCCGTCAGCCGTTCGCGCATCCAGTTGCTGCTGGAGCAGAACGGGGTGCTGGTGGATGGTAAACCGGCGAAAGCCTCGCTGCGCCTGCGCGGGGAGGAGCACATCTCTGTACTGGGAGAGGCCCGGCCAGCCCCGCTGCGTGCCATAGCCGAGGATATCCCGCTCGACATTGTGTACGAAGACGAAGATCTTGCCGTGGTGAACAAGCCCTCGGGAATGATGGTGCATGCAGGCGCTGGAGCCACCGATGACGCGCGGAACCGCGGCACGCTGGTCAATGCCATTCTGCACCACTTCCGCAGCCTGTCGACCACGGGCGGCGATCTGCGGCCCGGCATCGTGCATCGGCTCGACAAGGAGACCAGCGGCCTGATCATCGTAGCCAAGAACGACTGGGCGCATGGCAAGCTGGCCGATATGTTCGCCGCGCGGAAGATGTCCAAGACCTATCTCGCACTGGTTCATGGAGAGATCGAGAAGGAGACCGGTACGGTCAATGCGGCGATCAGCCGCGATCAGGTCCGCCGCACGCGGATGACGACAAAAAGAGATGTGGGAGGACGCAGCGCCATCTCGCATTACCAGGTGCTGAAGCGCTTCGCCGGGCGTTACGGCAAGTTCACGCTGGTTGCGGTGAAGATCGAGACCGGCAGAACCCATCAGATTCGCGTACACATGTCGTCCATCGGACACCCCGTTGTGGGGGATACACTTTACGGCGCGCCAACTCGTATTGTTGTACCGGTTGCCATCAGCGGCAAACGGCGGACCCAGCAGGAGCCGGAGGGAATCACCCTGAAACGAAACTTTCTGCACTCGGCGGAACTTGAATTCGCGCACCCGCGCAGCGGGAAGATGTTGTCGTTGAAATCCGCGCTGCCGGAGGAGCTGAAAGATTTTCTGCGAACGCTGGATGCTGCTGCAGAAGCGAAGTCCAGGGCAATCCGCGCCTGAGCCAATGGCCCGTGACCTTGATAGAGCGGGCTCACCCCCATTGATAAAATAAATTCAACGAGGAAGTTGATCGAGGAAGAAGTACATGCGTAGAGACCCCATCCCTACCCGGCTGCAGGCTCCCCTGGTTGCAGCCATGGCATTTGCGCTTGCCGTCTCCTCCGGAGCCTTGGCCCAGACGACGTCAGCACGGCCGCAGGCCCCCGCCACGACTCCAGTCCCGGCAAGCCAGGCTCCAGCTCCAGCTACACCGGCCCCAGCCACACCGCCATCGACTACGGCAGCACCGGCTACGGCAAGCCCTGCGCCAGCCGCCGGAACGCCGTCACAGGCTACTCCGGATGCATCGCAGCAAGGTCAGCCTGCGGAAGCGAGCGGCGAGGGAGAGTACACGATCCGGCGCAGCGTGGACGAAGTGAACCTGATCTTTACCGTTACGGATAAGCACACCGGACGTTTTGTGAAGGATTTGAAGCAGAGTGATTTCGCGCTGCTGGATGATCAGAAGGCTCCGGCCAAGGTTTCGAAGTTCACGCAGCAGACGAACCTGCCGCTCCGCGTGGGGGTGGTCATCGACGCAAGCACGTCGATTCGTCAGCGCTTCCAGTTTGAGCAGCAGTCGGCCAGCGAATTCCTGATGCAGGTGCTGCGCCCCAGGAGCGACCGCGCTTTTGTTATGGGCTTTGACGTAACGCCGGATCTGAAGCAGGACTGGACCAACAACCAGGATCTGCTGGAGACGGGCATCAGCAAGCTGCGTCCCGGTGGAGGAACGGCTCTCTTCGATGCCGTTTATACGGCCTGCCGCGACAAGCTGCTGGATACGTCTCGGGGACAGGAGCCGGTTCGCAAGGCCATGGTGCTGATCTCCGATGGAGACGACAACCAGAGCCGCGCCTACCTGGACGACGCCATCAAGATGTGCCAGCGGGCGGAGACAATCATCTACGCGATCAGCACGAATGTGAGCCCCAGCCGCGGGCGCGGCGACACAGTCCTGCAGAAGATGGCCGATGCTACGGGCGGCTCCTGCTACTTCCCCAAGCGGATCGAGGATATGGCACAGAGCTTCCATGAGATTCAGGATGAGCTGCGCAGCCAATACGCTCTGTCCTATACTCCGGCGGACTTCAAGGCCGACGGCTCGTTCCGTACGATCTACCTCTTCGCGAACGACCGCCAGTACAACGTGCGCGCCAGGAAGGGCTACTTCGCACCGAAGCAGTAGCGGAGTTTGAAGGTGGGTGGGCAAGGCCCGGTCTTTGGACCGGGCCTTGCCTGTCTTCGGGGGCTTCAGGGAGGCAAAGCAGGTCCTTCGCTACGCTCAGGATGACAAGCGTGAGTGGGGACGCGTCACCCTGAGCGGTCATCTCTGCCATCTTGCACAATCCAACTTGTCATCCTGAGCAATCAAACTTGCCATCCTGAACAATCAAACTTATCATCCTGAACAATCAAACTTGTCATCCTGAACGAAGTGAAGGACCTGCTTGTCACCCTCCCGAAGCGAGCGATCTGCTTGTCATTCCCTAACACCCACGTTTGTCATCCTGAGCGTAGCGAAGGACCTGCTTTGCCTCCTGCGTTTGTACGGAGGTCCCCGGGCAACCTAGAATGACGTATGCCCGCATCGAAGACCATCCATGCTGTGTGTTCGCACGATTGCCCGGACTCCTGCGGGGTCCTGGTGACGGTGAACGCGGATGGCCGCGCGACCAGGATTCAGGGGGATCCGTCGCACCCCGTGACGCAGGGCTTCCTGTGCGGCAAGGTGGCGAAGTACCTGGATCGCGTCTACTCGCCCGCACGCCTGCTGCAACCGATGCGCCGCCGCGATACCGCGGCCAAGGGCCCCTTGCCCCGGGGTAAGGAGATGGCGGCATTCGAATCGATCTCCTGGCATGAGGCGCTGGAGACGATTGCGCAGCGCCTGGCGCACATCAGCCGCAAGTTTGGCCCGGAAGCGATTCTGCCTTACAGCTACGCGGGAACCATCGGAACGCTGGGCTACGGCTCCATGGATCGCCGCTTCTTCCATCGTCTGGGAGCTTCGCAACTGGATCGAACCATCTGCTCCACCGCCGGGGGCGATGCCCTGGTTTCGGTGTATGGACGCAAGCTGGGTACGGATCCGGAACACTTTCGTCATGCGCGATACATCATCGCGTGGGCTGCGAACATCCACGGCAATAATGTCCACCTGTGGCCGATGATCGAGGATGCCCGCCGCCAGGGCGCGAAGCTGGTGGTGATCGATCCTTACCAGACGCGCACGGCGCGGCTCGCCGATTGGCACATTGCGATCAATCCGGGAACCGACGCTGCGCTGGCGCTGGGGATGATGCACATTCTCATCCGCGATCGTCTGTACGACGAGGCCTACGTCGCCGAGCAGACGCATGGCTTCGAAGAGCTTCAACGGCATGTTGCGCAATACACGCCGGAGCGGGTGGCGGCCTGGACTGGCATGCCGGCGGCGGATGTGGAGCGGCTGGCTCATGAGTACGCCACGATTGCGCCGGCGGTGATTCGCATGAATTACGGAGTGCAGCGCTCCGAGTTTGGCGGAACGGCCGCGCGGGCGATTGCCATGCTGCCTGCGCTCACCGGCGCGTGGCGGCACCTGGGAGGGGGCTTTCAGCTCTCGACCAGCGGTGCCTTCCAGTTTGACAAGGTAGCGTTGGAGCGGCCGGACCTGATGCTGGAGAGCCCCTTGAAGCGCCCGGCGCGCGTGGTCAACATGTCGCAGCTGGGTCATGCATTGACCGAGCTGGGCAGTGAGCCGGAGGACGGTCCTCCCGTAAAGGCGCTGTTTGTCTACAACTCGAACCCGGCTGCCGTGGCTCCGAACCAGACTGCCGTGCTGCGCGGGTTGAGCCGGGAAGATCTCTTCACCGTGGTGCACGAGCAGTTCTTTACGGATACGGCGGATTACGCGGATATTCTGCTGCCAGCCACCACCTTTCTGGAGCAGAAGGACATTCAGGGCGCATACGGCCACTACTACCTCCAGCTCTCGAATGCGGCGATTCATCCGCTGGGTGAGGCGCGATCGAATGTCTGGCTCTTCAGCCGTCTGGCGCAGCAGATGGGCTTTTCCGAACCGTGCTTCCGCGACTCGGCTGAGGATCTGATCAACCAGGCGCTCCGCCTGAAGGACGGTCAGCCTGGGGAGCGAACCTCCTGCAATCCGGGAATGGAGGGTGTGACGCTCGAGAGGCTGGAGGAAGAGGGGCATATCCGGCTGCGGTTCGAGGAGGAGGCAGAGGGCCAGCCCTTTCTGCCCTTCGCCACGGGAAGATTGAACACGCCGAGCGGAAAGGTGGAGTTTTATTCCGAGGCTCTGGCTGCGCAGGGGCAGGATCCGATGCCCACCTTCCGGCCTGCGACGGAATCGCGCCACTCGGCGAGCGAAAAATATCCGCTGGAGCTTCTGGCGCGCAAGGCTGATAACTATATGAATTCCACCTTCGCGAATCTGCCTGGGCATCGCCAGATGGAGGCCCGCACCGGCTCGCGGCTGGAGATGAATCCGGTGGATGCCGCGCCGCGCGGCATCGAGGATGGAGACTGGGTCGAGGTGTCCAATGACCGTGGAAGCCTGTATCTGCGGGCTCTTCTTGGAGAGTCGGTGAGCGCAGGCGTGGTCGCCGCCCGCCTGGACTGGAACAAGTTTTCCGGGGATGGCCACAATATAAACGTGCTGACGTCGGAGCGGCTGACGGACCTCGGGCGGGGGGCCACTTTCTATTCTGTTGTGGTTCAGGTGCGAAAGCTGTCTTCCGGCGAAGCCAAAACCGCCTCCGTCCGATAGACTAAGAGACGATGTGCCGATGCAGGAGGGAGCATGCCGTTCGCGAGTGGCTTCCAATGCGCTGGCTGTGGAGAGTGGAATGAAACCGTGGTGGATGAGTCTGCGGGCAGCCGGCAAAGTTACGTCGAGGATTGCCAGGTATGCTGCAAACCAAATGTGCTCCAGATTATCTGGGATAGTGCAGCTCAGGAGTACTTCATCCAGACAGAGCTGGAAAGCTGACGAGCCTGTTGCCGGCGTCTTGCGGGGGCTCGTTTAATGCCAGAAGCGATCGTCGAGTCGACCCCGGAGTTGGGTCAAGCCCCTTCCGTCACATATAATCGCCTTTTCCTCAAGCACGACATGATTTTTTGCAGTGAGGGTGTGCCTATTCTTCCCGTCGTTCTTCCAGGGAGCCAGAGCTCCCGACATGAAAAGCATCCAGCTTCGCGCCCGCTCCTTCGTCGCATGACGAAGGCTCTGGCGCTGTTTCTTGTGTTCTTTGCGGTTTCCGCGTACGCGCAACAGGAGACAATCACCTCGATCCGTGTCATTGGCAACCGGCGCATCCCGAAAGAGACGATTCTTGCGCGCCTGTTTACCCATCCGGGCGACACGTTCGATCCTCTTGCCATTGAGCGGGACTTCAATTCCTTGTGGAACACAGGCTATTTTGAAGATGTTCGCATCGAGCGCGAGGACACTCCCAAGGGTGCCGTTCTGGACGTGTTTGTCCGCGAGAAGCCCACCATCCGCGAGATCAACTACAAGGGCCTGAACTCGGTTACGCAGTCCGACGTGCTGGATCGCTTCAAGAAGGCGAAGGTCGGTCTCTCGGTAGAGAGCCAGTACGACCCGACGAAGATCAAGCGCGCGGAGACCGTGATCAAAGAGTTGCTGAGCGAGCACGGCCACCAGTTCGCCACCATCAAGACAGACATCAAGACAATCCCGCCGGCATCGGTATCGGTCAACTTCCAGGTGAAGGAAGGCCCGACGGTCAAGGTAG
The DNA here is from genome assembly GCA_035539175.1 of Acidisarcina sp. Lineage (NCBI taxonomy): Bacteria > Pseudomonadati > Acidobacteriota > Terriglobia > Terriglobales > Acidobacteriaceae > Acidisarcina > Acidisarcina sp. The sequence goes on from DATLIY010000008.1 coordinate 690,957, forward strand.
GCAAGATTCAATTTACGGGCAATGAGCACTTGAACTCGCGCCAGTTGCGTGCCGCGATGAGGAATCTGCGGCCCATTGGCGTGCCCCACTCCCTCCTGCTGGAGCACCTGTTCGCCAAGACCTATGACGCCAGCAAGCTGGAAGAAGACGCGGAGCGCGTGCGCCAGGCATATCGCGACAAGGGATATTTCCGCGCCCAGGTAGCCGAGCCGCTGACCCACATCCGCAACGAAGGCGGCCTGTCGCTGTTTACCTTCCGGCCGAAGAAGGGCAAGCGAATCGATATCCGCATGCCCATCGAGGAGGGCGAGCGCTATCGCCTCTCGGGCATCACCTTTACCGGCAACACCAAGATTACGAATACGCGGGCTTTGCGTGCGCAGTTCGCCATGAAGGATGGCGACTACTTCAACGCGACCCTGACCGGCAAGGGTCTGGAAAATCTTCGCAAGGCATACGGACAACTGGGCTACATCAATTTCGCCGCGGTTCCGCAGCCGAAGATCGATGAAGCGAAGAAGACCATTCAGCTTGACATCGATATCGACGAAGGCAAGCAGTTCTACGTCTCGCGGATCGAGTTCCAGGGCAATACCATCACTCGCGACCGCGTGATCCGCCGCGAACTGCTGCTTGAAGAGGGACAGGTCTACAACAGCAGCCTGTGGGAATCGAGCCTGCTGCGTTTGAACCAGCTCGACTACTTCGATCCGCTTAAGGTAGACCAGGATTCCGAAACGCATCAGGATGCGCAGAATGGCACGGTAGAGCTGCTGCTGAAGGTGAAGGAAAAGGGCAAGAACTCCATCGGGTTGAACGGCGGCGTCAGCGGCCTCTCCGGATCGTTTATCGGATTGAACTACCAGACGAACAACTTCCTTGGACTGGGTGAAACGCTCAGTGTGCAGGCGAACGTCGGCAACCTGTCGCGTAACCTGCAGTTCGGATTCACCGAGCCTTACCTGAGGAATCGCCCGCTGAATGTTGGCTTCCAGGTATTTGCCAGCAAGTACGACTACAACTCGGCAAAGAACTACCAGGCGACGACCGGGCAGAGCGCGAACCTGTCGGCGGCTTCGCAGTCGCTGATCCAGAACTATAACCAGTCGTCCACCGGATTCAGCCTGTCGGCCAGCTACCCGATCCGCCGCTCCTTCAAGCGCGTTGGGATCACCTATTCGCTCAGCCGGTCCTCGATCACCACGTTCAGCGCCGCGTCCTCCAATCTTTTCCAGACGTTGGCGTTCCGTGGCGGCATCCAGGGACAGAACGCGCTCGAAGGCATCCTTACCAGCTCGGCGTCGTTCAGCTTCTCGTATAACCACATGGACAGCGTCTACAAGCCGCGCAACGGCAATGAGATGTCGGCGGCTTTCCAGGTCGCAGGTTTGGGCGGAAATGTCCGCTACTTCACCCCGATTCTGGAATACAAGCAGTTCATGTCCATGAAGGGGCTGCGCAAGAACTACGAGGGCCGGAACGTGCTGGGCTATCGCCTGCAGGCAGCCTATGTACAGGGATTTGGCGGCGAAGTTGCACCGCCGACCAACCGCTTCTATACCGGTGGTGAGGGCGATATCCGCGGCTTCGACGTCCGCGCCGCCACCCCGTATGCCTACATCCCGACGCGGGTGCTCTTCAACCTGACAAACCCGGATGGCTCAACGGTTCCCAAGGATCCGCAGAATCCGCAGCAGGGTCCAATCCAGGTTCCGATCCCGGTTTACGGCATTGTGTCGGTCGGTGGCGATACGACGTTCTCCAGCAACCTCGAATACCGTATTCCGATTGCCGGCCCGGTTACCTTCGCCCTCTTTGATGACTTTGGCATCGACGTGGCCCTGCGGAAGTCGCAGTTGAAGCAGAGTGTCGAGGGAGCTGACGTTCTGAATGCTCCCCTCTATGGCTGCCCCACCTATATCAATGGAGCCTGCCAGGGCGGAACGCAGGTTCAGTTCTCGCGGATAATCCGGCCGATTTACGGGACGAACTTTGTTCCCCGTATGTCGACGGGCGCCGAGCTTCAGGTGATTCTGCCGATCGTCAACGCTCCCTTCCGTATTTATTACGCCTACAACCCGCTGCGTCTGTTCACTCGCGTCCCGGGAGAGAACCTGATTACGCGGTCGATGTTCCCGGCGGGCGGCGCGGGCGATTACTCCTATGACCTGTCGCAGCAGCTATATGGCCCCTACTACCAGCTGCGGGAACCGAAGAAGACCTTCCGCCTGACGGTTAGTACGACGTTCTAAAACCGGACCAAACCGGGAAGACAAGGTTCTTCCCGGTTTGACGCTCTATGCCCCCATCCCTATAATTCTTGCAAGTTCCTGCGAAGTCTCTGTCCGCGTCTCTTCCAGCAAATTTCCAGCCGAGTCTCGGGCAGGAAGCTGCCCGTCTGGAAGTGCAGCTAGAGGTGAACAGGAAGCGCAGACTTGCTTCCGTGAGGGAATGCGGACAATCTCGACCTGAAGAACCGAAGGAGTTTTGAAAATCTAATGAAGCGTTCGTTGACAATTGTTTGCCTGCTCGCGTCCGGCCTCGGCATGACGGCCTTTGCCCAGACCAGCCCCGCCGATCCCTCCGCAGCCGCTGCAACAGCGCCCGCGGGACCGACCAAGATCGCCATCATCGCCTTTCAACCTGCCGTGGCGGGGACCAATGAGGGGCAGCGCAACTTCGGTCAACTCAAGGCGAAGTTTGAACCCAAACAGAACCAGCTCAAGGCCCAGAGCGACGAGATCGAATCCCTGAAGACTTCGTTGAAGTCACAGGGGGAGAAGCTCAGCGACCAGGAGCGCGCCACGCGGACCCGGACCATCGACGAGAAGGAAAAGAGCCTTCAGCGCAGTGCGGAAGACGCGCAGAATGACTTCCAGAACGAAGCCAGCGAGATGTACCAGCAGTTGGCGCAGAAGGTCTACGAGGTACTCCAGAGCTATGCCCAGCAGAACGGCTACACGCTGGTAGTGGACATCAGCACGCAGCAGAGCCCGATTCTGTGGGCGAACCAGTCAACGGACATTACCGCTGCGGTTGTGCAGGCGTACAACGCCAAGTCCGGTGTACCGGCTCCTCCCGCATCGGCAGGGGTTCCTTCGGCTCCCCGGCCGGCTGGCACAACCCACCCGGCTGGTACAACCCATCCGGCACCCAGGCCAACCACAACGAAGTAGACTGTAGCTCCGCAGAGCTCAGCTTTTCGAGACTGCCTGGAGCTTCAGATTCGCAGGAAAAAGCGCCCCCAAAAGGGGTGCTTTTCTTTTGGCGTCAGGCCACTAGCCTGGAGGCCAGTGGAAGGCACGGCCACCCAGCAGATGCACATGCAGATGGTCGACGGTCTGGCCGGCATCGTCGCCAGTGTTGATGACGGTGCGGTAGCCGTTTGATAGCCCCTTGCCGCGGGCGATTCCGGCGGCAACGACGTGCAGATGGCCGAGCACCTCGATGTCTACCGGCGAGGCATGGTCGAGCGAAGCTATGTGCTTCCTGGGAACGATGAGCACGTGCGTCGGGGCCTGTGGGTTGATGTCCGCGAAGGCGTAGCTCTGATCATCCTCATAGACCTTTGAGGATGGAATTGTGCCGGCGATGATCTTGCAGAAAAGGCAGTCGACCATAATTTCTATCCGCTCCGTTCAATATTTTTATCTATGCTTCGTTCGAGATGCAATCCATGCTAATCAGGCCCCAGTGCGTGTTCCCTGTTATTTCCCGCTATCGGGCGGAAAGAACTTCGGCCTGCGGCCCGCCACCCACGGATTGTATCCTGCGGCGAAGGTGGCGCGGTGCAGCGTGGAAGGGTGGTCATAGGTCCAGAACTCAAGAAGGACGCCGGGGTTGGGATCTTCGAGATAAGTTTCTCCCAGGAGTTGGAAGGCATGCTGCGCCGTGGCCTGGGGATCGGCGACGATGCCATGCATTGCCTCCTGTCCATAAATGTCGGCATTGTGTTCGAGCACGCGGCTGAAGGTATTGTCGATGGGCTCGGACAGCACACTCAGCGCCGCGAATACCAGCAGCAGGACGCCCACCGCACTCCAGTCCTCAAGGTTCACGATGCGCCAGCGCCCGCCAAAGTTAGCGATCATCCAGGTCACGGCGTGGGAGCCGATCCACAGCAGAAGCAGCAGAAGCATTGCGTAGAAGGCGATGCCCTTCCAGATGTGATGGAGCACGTAGTGGCCGCTTTCATGGCCAAAGATGAAGAGAATCTCATCGGTTGAGGCTGTCTTGATGGTGGTATCCCATACCACGACGCGCTTGGTGGATCCAATGCCGGTGACGTAGGCATTGGGTACGGTGAGCTTTTCGCTGGCCTTCATCAGGTACATGCGCTCGGGCGGGATGTTGGTTCCGGTACGTGCAACCACCCGCCCCAGCGCCTGAACCAGCTCCGGATTGGAGCGGGCAAGCGGCTCAAAGTGGTTGAACAGGGGGTCGATCAGCACCGGCACTACAAAAATTGCGGCGACGATGAAGGGCAACGAGCCCGCCCAGAAGCAGAGCCACCACCGGCGGGGAAATTGCACGATGAGCCGCATCAGGGTAAGCAATATCAAAGTGCCAACCAGCAGCATCAGCAGCACGGATTTGCCGTGATCGAGGAACCAGCTTCCCCAGTGCTGGATGGACAGGCCGTAGCTGACGGAGAGCCAGTGTCCCGCCATGCTGAAGGGCAGGTTCGACAGGGACACGAGCAGCAGGAGCAGCGGCAGGAAGATCACTCCCTGCAGCCAGCGCCTCGGGGTGATTCTTTCCGCCCACGAGGCGAGCCCGTGGAGAGCGCCGGTAGCGAGCAGCAACAGCAGAAACAGCATCTGCCAGGCGGTTGCCGAGAACTGGAGAAGGGTGAAATCCCGGCTGAGGCGGAGCGCCTTGGCGAGCTTATCCGCGGGGAGACTGTAGGCAGCTTTTGCGCCTGGCGCAGGCGTAAGAGGGGCTGCCGCCGGGGCATTTTCCGCATCGGAGTAGGGAGTGGCCGCGGAAGCCGGTGCCGCCAGCACGGGGTCTGCTGGAAACAAAAGCACAAGCAGCAGCACTCCCGCAATAGACCTGAAGATCCATTGCCATCCTGAAAGGGGAAAGTGCACTTTCAATCTGTACCTCCAGAGCTTGCTCTCGCGTGGCCGGTTCTTGAGACTCACAACTAATGAGAGCACTTTCTTTAGGACGTTGTCCGATGAAACCTGGCAACCCTGGCGTTGCGCAAATTTCGAGGCATTTCGGAAATTCGAGGTCTTCCGGAAACAGGACCAGATATCTTCTGGCCGCAGCTCTTTGCGTGTGTGCCTTTCGTCCCCATCCTGCGGAGGCGAAGCCTGCGTCCGTGCAACCTTCGCCGGTGCTTCTGGATGCGATGACCGCCGAACTCGACCGGGCGATGGCGGATCTGGGCAAGCCTTCGGATCCGCTGCATGCTGCGAAAACGCCGCAGTCTCCTTATTTTCTCAGTTATTCCGCCTCCGATGTGCAGTCGGTCGGCATTACGGCGCAATTTGGAGCGCTGGTGAGCTCGCAGGGGAACCACTCCCGCAGTGTGGACGTGCTGGTTCGCGTAGGCGACGAGAAGCTGGACAATACGCATGGCAATCACCGCTCCTCCGCGCTGAACACGGTGGCGCTGCCGCTGAACGACGACCGGCGGGCCATCCAGCGCTCGTTGTGGTGGGCCACCAATGAAGGCTACGGCAATGCACTGCACAACTATCTTCAGGTAAAGACCGAGACGCAGGTGCGGGCGAAGGAGGAAGACTCCTCGCCAGACTTTTCCCGCGAGCCCGCGCAGGTAGCCATTCATCCCCCGGCACCAGCGCCAGCGGTCAATGCCAGCCAATGGGAGCAGAGGATGCGGAGCCTTTCGGCGGTATTCCGCAGCTATCCCGAGATCTACTCCAATTTGGTCTCCCTGCAGGTAAACAACGAGACGCGCTACTTTGTCTCATCGGAGGGGGCGCGCGTGGTCACTCCACATCGGCTGGCCCGCATTATTGTGTATGCCGGAACCCGCGCCGAAGACGGGATGGACCTCTTCCGTGCCCGGACGTTTGAGGCCGAGACAGCCGACGGCCTGCCCGCCCAGCCGGCGCTGGAGGCTGCAGTCCGGCAGCTTGCCATCAGCCTGGAGCAGTTGCGCAAGGCTCCGGTGACCGAGCCCTTTGACGGACCTGCGATCCTCTCCGGCCGCGCGGCCGCGGTCTTCTTTCACGAGGTGCTGGGGCATCGGCTGGAAGGGCAGCGCCAGCGCGGCAATGATGAAGGGCAGACCTTTACCCGCGATGTAGGCAAGGCGATCCTGCCGGATTTTCTCTCGGTAGCCGACGATCCCACGCGGCAGATCTTCGATGGAACGTACCTGAGCGGCTACTACCAGTTCGACGACGAGGGCCAGCCCTCGAAGCGGGTAGACCTGATTAGCGATGGCGTGCTGGAGACGTTTCTGATGTCGCGGCTGCCGATTGCCGACTTTGCCAGCTCGAATGGGCATGGGCGGGCACAGCCGGGGAGGATGCCTACCGGCCGGCAGGGAAACCTGATCGTCTCCTCGACCCGCAGCGTTCCCGATGCGCAACTGCGCTCCATGCTGCTGGCCGAGGCAAAGAAGCAGGGCAAGCCCTACGGACTTCTTTTCGAGGATATTTCTTCCGGTTTTGCGGTAACGACACGGAACATGCCGCAGGCCTTCCAGGTGCTGCCGCTGGTGGTCTATCGCGTGTACGTGGATGGCAGGCCGGATGAGCTGGTGCGGGGCGTGAGCATTGTGGGCACTCCGCAGGCAGCGTTGAGCCGCATTGCGGCCACGGGAACGCGGCGCGAGGTATTCAACGGCGAGTGCGGCGCAGAGTCGGGAAGCGTTGCCGTCTCCGCCGTAGCGCCCGCCATGCTGGTGCGCGAGATTGAGACGCAGCGGCAGCCCCAGGGCACCTCGCGGCAGCCGATCCTGCCCATGCCTGCGGCGACGGATGTGCCGGGAGGAACGCACTGATGCGGAAGAACGATCGAGCGATGCACGGACGCGTTCTGGTGGCGGCGATTGCAGCGATAACGCTGTGCGTGCCGGCTTACGCAAGGCACGCCAGCCATACCGCACTGGCGCAGAAAGATGTCTCCGCAACCGGACCCGGCGCTGCGGAGACACATCAGGACCCGGTGTTGGAAGCGATGCTGGCCGAGCTGCATCGAAGTCAGCAACAGTTACAGTTACAGAACTTTCAGCGGCCCTTCTTTCTCCAATACCGGCTGGACGACGTCGATAATTACGAGGCTTCCGCCAACTATGGAGCTGTGACCGGCGAACGGCGCGATCATCGCCGGCTTGTGCGGGTGACGGTGCGCGTGGGCGACTACCAGATGGATAGCTCGCAACCGCACGGCGATGGATCGCTGCAGGTGGCTGCCATCGAAGACGATCCGGTGGCGCTGCGAATTGCCTTGTGGTCGGCGACCGATATTGCATACAAGGCTGCGCTGCGCGACTACACCCGCAAGCAGGTTGCGCTGAAGGCATACCAGACGCAGCCCTCCGCGCAAGACTTTTCGCGGGAGAAGCCCCTGGTCTCGATGGGTTCGGTGGTCAGGCTGGATCTGGCTACCGCCGATTGGCAGAAGACGATTGCCGATGCCTCCGGCGTCTACCGTTCGCGACCATCGTTTGAGAAGGTGACGGAGTATTCGGCCTCGACGATTCATGCCCGTGCCGTCAATCGCTACCTGGTGAACACCGAAGGCACGGTTGTACGCCACGGCTCCGCGGTCTACCAGGCGAGGATCTCGGTAGGCACGCAGGCGCCGGATGGGATGCGAATGGACCGCTCCTATGAAACGACGGGAACGAGCGCCGCGCAGCTTGACTCCGCCGCGCAGTTTCACTCCCACGTGGAGCAGTTGCTCGCTTCGCTCGAAGAGTTGCGTAAGGCCCCGGTGGTGGACGAGGTGGAGTATCACGGGCCGGTGCTCTTTACCGGCAACTCGGGCGGCGATATCTTCTCGAATCTGTTTGCGCCGGGAGTGGTTGCCATACGCCCCGATCTCGGGACCGAGGCACGGACGAAGGGGCCCTATGCGGCAAGCTATCGAGCGCGCGTGCTGCCGGAGGGCACCACGGTCGTCGATGATCCGCGGATGGATTCGTTTGCCGGCGAAGGATTGATCGGCGCTTACGATGTGGACGACGAAGGCGTGCCGGCGCAGCCGGTGGACGTGGTGGAAAACGGCAAGCTCACCAGCTACCTGCTGGGACGCGCGCCGGTGCGGGACTTCGCCGTCTCCAACGGCCATGGCCGTGCAGGCCTGGCCGAGCCGCCGCGCCCGGAGATTGGCGTGCTGCGGGTGGAGTCAACAAAGGCCGTCTCGCCGGAGGAGTTGAACGCGAAGCTGCTGGCGATGGCTCGCGAACGCGGCCTGGACAGCGTGTATGTAGCCGAAGCGCTGGGGCCGGAGCTATCCCCGCGCATGCTGTACCGCATCCATGTCGCCGACGGGACACGCCAGCTTGTGCGGGGAGCGGCATTCGACGATCTGGACCAGCGCAGCCTGCGATCGAACATCAGTGCCGTGGGGAGCGACACGCAGGTATCGAACTTCCTGGGCGAAACGCCGACGACGGTCCTGGCGCCATCGCTGCTCTTCGATGACATCACCGTGAAGCGGGCGAATGACAGGAACGATAAGCTGCCGTATTACCCTCCGCCCGAGTAGGGTTAACAGGCTCTGGCCCAAGTCTCCCTTTAATCCAGCCGGACCAGGTAGGCGTTGCCCTCTACGGGGTCGAGTTCGCGGGCGATTTCCTGTGCTTTTCCTTTGTCGTCGTTCTGGGGACGGATACGCACCCAGTGTCCGGTTGGCCCGGTGAACTCGATCACGTTGGCGGTATGGTATTTGCGCTGCAGGTGGTCGCGCAGCTTCAAGGCCTCTTCGCCATCCTTGAATGCTCCCACCTGGACGCACCAGCGTCCACCAACCTCAACCGGCAGCGGGGTTTGATAGACGTCGACGCGCACGCGTGCGGTACCGGGTCTCCACACCCCTGCGGCCTTGGCCGAGGCCATCGAGAGATCCAGCAGGCGGCCCTGAACAAAGGGTCCGCGATCGGTGACGCGAGCGACAACGAATTGCCCGGTCTGCAGGTTGGTCACCTTGATGAGGGAGTTCATCGGCAGGGTGCGATGCGCGGCGGTCAGCGCATTCTGGTCAAATACCTGGCCGTTGGCGCCGCGCCGGTTGTGGTAGGGAGGCCCATACCAGCTCGCCAGGCCCTCTTCCGTCATGATGGGGGAGTGGGTGGCGACGTACTCTTCGTCCGCGCTATTGCTGCTTTCTGCAGCCGCGGGAGGCACATTGACCGCGGGGGGCCGGGTCTCCGCCGGCGGTGTCGTGGTTCGCGGATAGGGGATCGTAGGCGGTGGCGGCGCAGGCACATAGACGACCTTGACTTTACGCGCGCAGCCGCCCATGACGAGAAGAATCGGGAAAAGTGCCACGGCAGGCAGAAGGCGTTGCCACAAAGCTGTCATCTTAGTGCGGTTCTCCTATAAGTTCGGTGTTTCCCGAGTTTTGGATTCCACGGTACTGGTTTCCTGATGCGGCCATTCTGCGGTCGAATGGCTGGCTAACGGCTTCCGCTCGATGGCGGCCTATTGCTCCGGTCGAGGGCTTCGGCCAATTTGTGGAGCTGCTCGGCGGCAATCTTCAGAGCCTCGGAGGAGTTGCGCCGAACCTGCGGCACCACTTCGTCGTTGAGATAGGCGATGACACGCCGCAATTCTTCTTCGGCGCGGGGTATGGCGGAGCCGATATGCTCATCGATCTTGCGGCCCAGGTCTTCCAGGCGGCCGCGCTGCGGGTCTTGGGGATTGCCGGTCATGGGAGCTCTCCTCTTCCCTATCCTCTGCGTATCTTGCGTGCCAATCGAGTGCGCCCTGCGTACCGATCCGGCGTACCGATTCCGTGCGTGGGGATGCGTGTTTTTATTATCCGGGTTTTCCGGCTGTCTTCCGCACTCCAGTATTGCGGGGTGCCGAGCTGATTACTCGCCTTTGGATGCGGGAATTGACGTTGGACCCATCGTTCTGACCGACGTATTGAGCGTCTGCGCCGGCGGGACAGCTATAAAGTGAGCCGCTAAAAAGTGAGCCCCGCGCAAGGGACCCGGAACGGTGGTTCCATCCGGGCAGGTCCGAAGGGGGCACTTTCTATGGGCGAGATGGGGTGCATTTCACCCTGGAGTCCTTCCCATTCGCTGAACGGTTGTCCCATCTACGCCCGGATTTTTACCGTTCGATCATAAATATTTTGTACTTGCCCAAGGCGTGAATACTCTTAGGTTGGCAAGTTTGACGCAAATTTTTGGGTGATCTCTGTGAAATCTGTCCCCATTCGACGTTGAACCTGTCGTCCCTGTGACATGCGGTCCCAACCCCAGACCGCAAAAAGCGCGCAGGTTCCGATCACTTGAGGAGAATAAGATATGTCGAAAGCCGTCAAGTACGCCGAGCGAGCGGTAACCTACGCAGCCAAGGGCGCGTGGGCCGTCTTTGAAAGGCTGAACTCGATCAGCCCGAACCCTTCGTTTACACCGAAGTGGTCCGATAAGCCGCTGCTGAAGTCCTACCAGAAGGAGAAGCCTCCTCTAGGCTGGCCGCGTACGACCGATTCGCTGTGCCCCAAGTGCGTACCGGAGATTCGCAAGCAGATCCTGGACGGCAAGCTGCCGCACGAAGTCCTTCTGAATGAAAAGGTTGGCGAGATCAAGGCGCAGATCATCGAGCGCGATGGCCAGATCCTGATGGTGAAGGACTGTCCCAAGCACGGCCATTTTGAAGACTTGATGTCGATTGACACCGAATTCTTCAAGCATCTGGAAGAGGTCTTCCCCGGCCGCGATATCCGCGCGCACAACGATGAGAAGCTCCACAATCACGGCACATCGACGGTGACCCACGGACGCGGCGCCGTTCTGACCATTGACCTCACCAATCGCTGCAACATGATGTGCGATCCCTGCTTTATGGATGCAAACCAGGTTGGGTTTGTGCATGAGCTGACCTGGGACGAGATCAAGACCATGCTGGACAACGCGGCCCAGATCAAGCCGCGGCGCCAGATGAGCGTGCAGTTCTCCGGTGGCGAGCCCACGCTTTCGCCCTACTTCCTGGATGCGGTTGCCTATGCCCGCAAGGTTGGTTACAACTCGGTGCAGGCGGCCAGCAACGGCATTGAGTTTGCCAAGTCGAAGGAGCTTTGCCGCGCGGCTGCGGAAGCGGGTCTGCGGTATGTGTACCTCCAGTTCGACGGAATCGGCAACGCTGCCAACTCGCACCGCAAGGTCGGCAACCTGTTTGACGTGAAGATGCAGGCGATCCACAACCTGCACGAGGCCGGTGTGGATATCGTCCCGGTGACGACGATCATCAACGGCATCAACAATGAGCAGGTGGGCCGCATTATCCAGTTCGCGCTGGACAATCCGAAGACGATCAGCTTCCTGTCGTTCCAGCCGGTCTCCTTTACCGGCCGCGATGAGGACATTACCGACGAGCGTCGCCACGCGCAGCGCTACACGCTGAGCCACATGGCGCACGACGTGAAGAATCAGACGGGTCTGGGCGAACCGACGCGCGACTGGTTCCCAATCAGCTTCATGAGCACCTTCTCGGACTTCGGCGATCTGGTTCACGGACCGTCGGCCGACTGGGGCCAGCTCTCCTGCGGCTGCCACCCGAACTGCGGCATCGGCATGGCGCTGATGATCGATAAGGAAACCAAGGAAGCCGTTCCGGTAACTGCCTTCCTGAATGCGGACCGGCTGGCCAAGGACGTGGCGAAGATCAACGATGCGGCTCGCGGCAAGTTCCTCTCCGGGCTGGGCATCGCGTTGGCCATGCTGCGCAACTACGATCCCACCATGTCGCCCACTCACTTCCACATCACGGATATGTTGAAGAAGTTCGACAAGTGCTTTGGCGTGACCAATCGCAACTATGGCAGCGTCAAGGGCGACCGCACGATGGAAGACATCAAGTTCCGCCGTGCCGACCGTTGGAACTTCCTGTTCATCGCCGGAATGTGGTTCCAGGATCTGTTCAACTACGACTTCCGCCGCACTGAGCAGTGCATCATTCCTTACGCCACGCAGGAAGGCGAAATCAGCTTCTGCGCGTACAACACCGGCGTAGGCTGGCGCAACATCATCGAGAAGATGCACATGACCTCGACTCTGACCAAGTGGTACGAGGAGCACGGGCGGCATGAGATCTTCGCAGGCGGCAAGAAGGTGGGCATGGCATCGACCCAGCACAAGCTGGTGCTGAACGATGAGCATGTTCACGCTGCGGCGAACGATTCGCTGGACAAGCTTGGCATCGCCAAGAATGCCCGCGAAGAGAAGATCCGCGCACGCGAGGATAAGCTGAAGACGGATGCGGAGAATGCGCAGATGGCCCGGCTCTATCGCGAGCACGTCCTGGGTGAGAAGCCAACTCCCGGAATGGTTACGCTGGATTCGATCACGCCAGCTCCCAAGTCGGCCCCCAAGGGCGAAGAAGTCATGGGTGACTAGTTCGTCAGCCAGATACAACCCTGCAATCAACAATGGTAAGAGGCTACCTTCGGGTGGCCTCTTACTATTTGCGGTGGAACTTTTTCCCTTCCGCGTCCAGACTGGAAATATGGTGAAACCAACTGCTGTTCTGCTGATTGCCATGGGTTTGCTGTGCTCCATGGTGGGCTGCGCGGTGTATCCGGATCGACCCCACAGTATCAAGACCTCCACCAGCGCGGAGCAATTCGAGCGCCTCTACTGGAAGGCCGTGCACAAGGGCGATTGGCAACAGGTGGTTGCCTTGCAGGGGCCCAGTGTCCTGTTCACGTCGAGAAGCGGCGACCGGTTGACCGGCGAGCAATGGCTGGAGCAGCTAAAGCAGAATCCCCCGGCGGAGTATCTGATTCGTGAGTTGCAGGTGACTCCCCAGGGAGCGGATATGGTTGTGAGCTACTCCGCCTCGGTGACGCAGCAGAAGTCGCAAGCTCCTGCCGAGCTGGCCGTCGTCAGCGTCTGGCAGCACGTGAGGGGCAGCCTGATCCTGGTGGCGCACAGTGAGACGCCGCATGCCGGTGCGGCAAAGTAGAGGCGCCTCTTCCGGTTAGAATCAGGCGTATGAGCGAGGAAGAATGGGCTCCGGCCAAGCGGAAGAAGTTCCGTGCAAGGCTGCTGCGCTGGTTCGGAGCGCATCGCCGGGACCTGCCGTGGCGGCGTACCGAGGATCCTTACAAAATCTGGGTCTCCGAGATCATGTTGCAGCAGACGCGGGTGGCTGCGGTTCTGGAGCACTACGCGGAGTTTCTTCGCCGCTTTCCAACGGTGGCCGCGCTGGCTGAGGCACCCGAGGCAGACGTGCTCGCCGTGTGGAGCGGACTGGGCTATTACCGCAGGGCTCGGATGCTCCACCGGGGCGCGCAGGTGGTGGTTCAGCAGCACGGATCGTTGCTTCCCCGCACGGCGGCGGAACTGGCACTGCTGCCCGGCATTGGGGCTTATACTTCCGCGGCAATCGCGAGTATCGCCTTTGGCGAATCCGTTGCCGCAGTGGATGGCAACGTGGAGCGCGTGATCACGCGAATTGCGGGCCTTGCCGAGGGCAGCGCCGCCGCGGATCGAGCCTTGCGCTCGCGCATCTCCCGGCAGGCAATCCACCGGTTGGCCGACGAGCTGGTGGACCCCGCGCATCCGGGAGATTTTAACCAGGCCATGATGGAGCTTGGCGCAACCCTTTGCCTGCCGCGAAAGCCGCTGTGCGCGCAATGCCCCGTCGTCGAGCTATGCCAGACGCGCGGGGAGCACCCGGTAGAGCCTCGCAGGCCCACGGTGCGCCACGAGATAGCCTATGCCTTGGTGGTGGCCGCCTCGCCTTCGCAGAGCGCTTCGAAGGGTACTTCGCAGGATACTTTGAGGGGTACAAGGGTGCTGCTGCATCAGCGGCCCCTGCAGGGTACCGTAATGCCCGGCATGTGGGAGCTGCCGGAGATTGACAGCCATGCGCTCGATGCCAAATCGGCGGAGCTCATCGTGCGTCACGCCATCATGCAGACAACCTACATTGTCCACGTCCATGCCATGGGCGCGGATGGCCTTGCCCGGCACCGGAAGAACGAGCGCGCGGAGCAATGGGTTCTGCCTGAGGCGCTGTCTCTTTTGCCCCTGACGGGCCTGGCGCGAAAGGTCCTTCGCCGGGTGGGGCTGATGACAACCCTGCATGCGCAATCCTGATTGCTGCTTCGAGAGCCACTTCGAACGCGACTTCGAACGCACCACGTGGGAAAAGCGATTGCCCAACGGCGCGCGTACTCTTAATGTAGAAGCCAGAGAGCTATGCACAGAATGGATGAATTTATCCGCTCTCAATTTACCCGCTCTCTTGGCCCGTCGCGAACCGGGTCTAACTCAAGAGTCAGAATGGGAGACAGAATGAACTATCGTCTCAGCCTTGCTTGTGCGTCGCTTGCCTGCATCGCGCCTGCCTTTGCCTGCGCACAGGTGCAGGCCCTACCCGATTTGCCGCAGGTACCCGCGGCTGCACGCCAGGCGGCGGCATCGATTGACGGAGAAAAGATTCGTGCCCACGTCCGCTTTCTTGCGGACGATCTGTTGGAGGGGCGCGGTCCGGGGCAGCGTGGGGCGGAGATCGCCGCGCAGTACATCGCGACGCAGTTCATGCTGTCAGGGCTGAAGCCGGCGGGTGCGAATGGCAGCTACTTCCAGAAGGTTCCGCTGATGGCGGTGCACACGCTGGAGGATCAGACCCGCTTTACCCTGGAGCCGAAGAACGGGACACCGCTTTCGCTGAAGTATGGCGAGGACTATGTGACCAAGGACGAGACGGGAGGAACGTCGGCGGATATCGACGCGCCCATCGTCTTCGTCGGCTATGGCATCGATGCACCGGAGTACCACTGGAACGACTTCAAGGGTGTGGATGTGAAGGGCAAGGTGCTGCTGGTGATCGTCAACGAGCCGCCCTCGGAGGACGAAAAGTTCTTCAAGGGCAAGGCGCTGACCTACTACGGGCGATGGACCTACAAGTACGAGGAAGCAGCGCGCCGGGGCGCCGTGGGTGTGCTGATTATTCATCGTACCGACCTGGCCAGCTATGGCTGGGACGTGGTGCGCAACTCGCAGGCGATCGAGAAATCCTATCTGCAGAACGATCCGTTATCGACGCTGAAGGCCGCCAGCTGGATCCAGTTGGATGTTGCGAGAAAGCTGCTGGGCGAAGTGGGCATCGACGCCGATAAGGCCATCGACGCAGCGGGAAAGCCGGGCTTCAAGGCGATTGAGCTGCCGGTCCGCCTGAAGGCGCACGTGGCCAGCCGCGTCCGCAAATATGAATCGAGCAATGTGATCGCGATGTTGCCCGGAGCTTCGGACAAACAGCAGGCGGTATTCTTCACCGCGCACTATGACCACCTGGGCATTGATCCGGACATGAAGGGCGACAACATCTACAACGGCGCGGCGGATAACGCGACGGGCTGCGGAATCCTGCTGGAGATAGCGCGAGCCTTTGCGGAAGCGAAGGTCCGGCCTCCCCACGCGGTTTACTTCGCGGCGGTGACGGCAGAGGAGCAGGGGCTTCTGGGTTCGGAATACCTCGGCATGCATCCGCCGATTCCTTCAGCACAGATTGCGCTCGACCTGAACTACGACATGCTTTTGCCGATCGGAGTGCCGATTTCTGCGGAGGTGAGCGGGGCGGAACGCACCACCTTCTATCCCGTAGTGGAGAAGACCGCCAAGGCTCTCCACCTGGAGCTGGAGCCGGATCAGACGCCCAGCGCAGGCCATTACTACCGCTCAGACCACTTCAGCATGGCTCGCTTCGGCGTGCCTGCGTTTTCCATTGGGCAAGGCACGCAGTATGAAGGCCACGAGCCGCAGTGGGGCGTGGACCAGGCCAAGGATTTTGTAGCCCGGCACTATCACCAGCCATCGGATGAATATCATGCCGACTGGGATTTCCGGGGCGACGCTAAGATGGCGCAGTTCGGGTTCCTGCTGGGATGGCAGGCGTCGGCGCTGCCGTCATCTGTAGGCTGGCAGCCTGGCGATGAGTTTGAGGCGGCTCGTAAGAAGAGCATGGGCGGAAGATAAGCCGGAATCGCAGCTCCGGAATCGCAGTCCAAGCGCGGCGTTTCTTAACAGAAAAGCCGCGCAAGCCGGAGAGGGTTCGGTGTACATCTACAATAAGGAATCTGCTCCATTCTTCCCGGACCACAGGTAGATACGACGCGTAGATAAGATTCCAGGAGACGAGGGAATTGCAATCCCGAATGCATTTCTCATCTAACAGCAGGCATCGAGGGGCTCTTCTTCTTTGCTGTCTGCTGTGCCTTGCAGCAGGAGCCCTGGCGCAGGAGGCCTCCACTCCAATGCTGCATCGCCGCGCGGACAAGGTGGACGACAGCAGCACCGCGCCGGCGACCGAAGCAAGAGCCTCCTCCACGCTGCCGCAGGACGCATCCGGCGAATATCTGCTGGGGAGCGATCCGGGAGAAGTGATCCAGATCAGCCTGCAGGAGCGGGAGCTGGGCGGTTATATCTCCAAGCGCGGAGATGCGGACAGCGACCAGGGAACTCCGCTGACGTTTTTCTTTACGCATACTCGCATCGATGGGTCGCGACTGGGGTTCACGACGCACCAGATTCACGGCGTCTGGTACTCGTTTGAAGGAACGATCGAGCGCGGGGCAGCGAAGACTCACGCGGAAGAGGGCTACTATCTGCTGCAGGGAACGCTGACGAAGTACAACGTGGCGGCCCGCACCTCCGAGCGCAGAACCGTGAGCCTGAAGATGACTCCGCAGGCATAGACCGCCTGACCGGAGGCCTTCCTCAGTAAAGGTCGGAGGGTGGCCACGCATGGCTGCACTCCGAGCAGACCCATTGCAAATGGTTGCGGCTGGCAGGCTGGGCACAGCTTGGGCAGTATCCGGGAGAGTGGGAATCGGGCTTCAGAGCAACTTCCAGGCTCGCCCTCTCCCAGCGTTCCTCCTCCACAACTGCAGGTTGTACCATGCCTTCACGGGTCTCGTGCGCATCATCGGATTTTTTCACGCAGACAGCGTATCGCAGTTTGGCAGTAAATTCATCGCCTGCTTCTGCATCGAAGGGGGCACGAGGACTATTCTTTGGAACAATCCGGGATTTGCTGCATCCAACCAACGGAAGCACTTCACGATCATCAATCTGAAAGGGGTAATTATGGAGCGCACAGCAAGCGCCGTTTGGCACGGTCGTATTAAAGATGGGAAGGGCGTGATTTCGACACAGAGTGGCGTACTGAAGGAGGCCCAGTATTCCTTTGGAACTCGCTTTGAGAGTGGCATCGGGACGAACCCGGAGGAGCTGATTGCAGCCGCCCATGCTGGCTGCTTTACGATGGCCCTGAGCGGGCAGTTGACCAATGCCGGGCTGACGCCGGAGTCTATCGACACGACCGCATCTGCCACCTTCGAGAAGACCGATGCGGGTCCGACGATCACGAAGATTGCCCTCGTAACCAAAGCAAAGGTTCCGGGCGCGGATCAGGCGGCCCTGGACAAGGCAGCCCAGGAAGCCAAGGCAAACTGCCCGATCTCGCGGCTGTTCAAGGGCAATACCGAGATCACGCTGGATGCGAAGCTGGTCTAAACGATCTTCGATTCAAATCTGCAACTGAGAAAAACGCCGCGGCCACAAGCTGCGGCGTTTTTGCGTGTGGCGTCCGGGGAGACGACCCAGGAGAATGCGGTTAGCTGTGGGCGTGGATATAGGCGCGAAGCTCCTGGTTGATGCGGGCAGCTTGCTCCACGCCCTGCTCCAGGACCTTTACCCACCGGCGACTCTCTTCAGGCATTTCAGCGGTGCCGAGCAGGTAGCTGGACTGGATGATGATCTCAAGTCCATTGCTGAGGTCATGCACAAGCCGCCGAATTTCAATAGCCTGCTGCTCCGGGATGGTGGCCTCCCCGGCAGAGGAAGAAGCCTGAGCTGCCGCCGCGGGCGGCTGGCTGGTTGCAGGGGGTTGCGTTGTTTCGCTTCCATGCTTCATCGGGCAGAACTCCTCTATAGCTATAGCGCCATGTTACTGCGGATGGAGCCAGGGTATTGCTATTTGGGATGCCAAAACTCAATGAGACGGAATGGGGAAGCGCGAGGGGGAGATGCAAGGCATCGGCGTCCGCGCTCTGAGGCGGGGATCATTGAGTCTCAGGTTTGAGTTACAGGTTTGACACAAAGGCCCATCTCAGAGAAACTAGAAATTCGTGCTCATGTCGGCGATTGCGCTGCATGGGTCGTGCCGAAGTGGCGGAATTGGCAGACGCGCGTGGTTCAGGTCCACGTACTCGCAAGGGTGTGGGGGTTCGAGTCCCTTCTTCGGCACCAACGATCAAGCTTTTTCTTTAAAAATCAAGCAAATACAAGCCCCTCAATAACTTGTGGGGCTTTTGCTTTTTCTCACCCTTCTCTTTAGTCTCACTGGGTACTTCTGGGGTACAAGCCCTGTAACTAAAACCTTACAAAGGGGTTAGTAGGTTTTTCCCAAATTCGACCGTTTTCCCCGTCGCACCCGGTTTGCAAAAACCTTACAAAAACAAATTTGTACCCAAAAACCCTCCTCAACTCCCTTTGACTGGACGCGACATTCGCTTCGAGAAATCCCTTTGGGTTAAAACATAAGTCTTCTATTCACTGCTAATTGGAGACTACAATTTGAGAGTTCCCGCAACGATGCCACAACCGCTTGTGGTCAGATTCTGAACTCAGGAGATGGGTAATGGGAAAATTCCGGGTCAAAGTAAAGTTGACAGGTTTGGAGATTGAGGTTGAAGGCGACCGGGAGTTCGCTCCAGAGATTGCCCAAAACGTCAGTCAGCAACTGGGAAAAGTTCTACAGGCTCCGGCTCTCATCGGGGCTGCGAAGAACGGAAGCGGCGTAGTCATTGATGTAGAGGAGGTGCCGTCCAATGGTGCTCGTCAGCCGAGACGCCGGAAACCGGGTAGCGGTCGTGCATCGGCTTCCTCTAATGGTGCGGCAAGTTCAGCTATCAACTGGGAACACGATGCTGCTAGGTTTGGTACTCCAAAGCAGGACTGGAAAGCTGTCCAGAAAATCGCGTGGCTCCTCTATGTGCTGGAGGAATCCACTGGGCAGAAGGTGGAGTTGACCCCGACGCAAGTGGAGAACACCTTCAACGGCAAGTTCAGGTCTGCCGGACTAATCCGCCGTGGTAATGTCGCTCGTGACCTCGGGAACAACTCCGACCAGTTTGGTGAAGTAGAGGGCAAGTGGTTCCTGAAAGATGTTGGCCGTCAGGCAGCAATCAAACTGGTAGCTGAGACTCTTGGGCTAGGCACCCCAACGCCTGAATCGTAATGCTCATCACGAAGGCATCTCTCATCTCTCAACTCGTCCCTCCTCTGGACGCGCAACTCGGCACGGAGTTGATTGACGAGTTCGTGTCACTGGAGCGTCGATACATTCAGCGGGAGTGGGAGCCTACTCAACTCGACGGTGGCCAGTTCTGCGAGTTGCTCGGTCGAATCATCTACCATCTGGATTCGGGCAATCTGAACAGAGGCAAGGAGTTTGAGGAATGCGAAAAGTACGTCAAGAACGAGCAGGTGCCCCACAGCCTTAACCGACGCGATGCCCTCCACTTGATGATGGTGCTCCGCACCGCATACAAGTTCCGTAGCCAGCGGGGTGCGGTTCATATCTCGCCGACTTACAAGCCGAACCACATGGACTCGAAATTCGTCGTTGATGCCGTACGGTGGGCATTCGCAGAGGCACTCCGAATGTTCTGGAGTGGTGACCGAGAGAAAGTTGCAAGCGCAATCAGAGAGTTGTTGCAGTTCGATGTGCCAGCCATTGGTAGGTTCGAGGACAACCTAATCATCGTGCAACGGACAGACCTAGCTGCGGAGGAAGAGATTCTAGTTATGCTTCACTACGCGGGTGAGTCTGGATTCTCGCGAAGGGAACTGGGTAAGTACGTCAAACATCCAGCGTCAACCATAACCAGAGCCATCGACAAGCTGGAATCCTCTGCTATTCGCGAAATCGTGCAGCTGCCATCTACTGGCAATTACCGAATGACAGACCTCGGGTCTAAACGTATCCGTGAGAAACTTGCGGACAAACTGCTGACGATGTAGAGGGGAGTCGCAACCTCCTGAAAATTCATCAAAAGCCGCATGAAGGAATTGTGCGGTTCGTGCTACTTCTGCGTTTCCCGCTATTTCCCGCGATTTTTCCCGCTCTACACCGTCTTTCTTCGATTTGAATGGAGACCCGTGTACGAGATAGCCATATCGACCGGGGCTTTCCATTTGCTGCTGCAAAGTTACAGTTCTATTCTTGTACCGAGTGATCAGGCCTGAATAACGAGCAGCAGAACACAAGCCGCTTGCGCACGCAAAAAGGGGGATCTCGTTGAGATCCCCCCTCGTGTTTTGTTGGTATGCCGCTCTAGGAGTTTGTCGTCTTTAAGGAGTTCTTGATCAGAACCTTCTCGACTACCCGCTCTACATCGGAAAGAAAGAAGTCCGACGCGGGAGCAGGAGGGGGCTGCGGCTGATTCCTGCCGAGCGCCAGGGCTACCTCGTTCCAGCGCAGCAGCGACGAGCTTGGCGCCATCACCACGACGTTGCGCGCTGGCTCCGGACGATAGAAGTAATACGCGCAGATGCCGATCGCAACAATGTTGCACGCTTGTACGACATTGGCGGAGGTTGAGAATGCACCTTTTTGGTGGAAGGCGATTGCTGTGGCGACAAATCCGATTGCGGACGTCATGCCAAATCCCAGCGCGATGCCAAAGGGCCTGGAACGGTAAGACAGTCCAAGCTTCTGTGCAACCAGGGTCACAAAGGCCAACAGGCAAAGCTCCATGATGCTAACGCACTGCATAAGTTCGGTGGCAACTGAGACAAGGGAGTGCTTACTCAGCTGCGCAGGCGTGTAACTGGAGGTCGCCGCCAAAATAACCGAAATAATGACGACCCAGCGAAACACTAGTACGCCAAGGCGGCTCAAGCCCGGCAGCGGTTGCATGACTTCACGGAAGATCTGCTGAATGGTGAAAAACAGCAGAACGCCGCACGCCAAGTAAACGGTCCAATAGCCCCAGAAATACCAGACATAACGCTGCGCCGCCCGGATAGAGACGGGTCCATAAGGAAGAACGCCAAAGGAGATGCCGAAGAGAAGCGTCAAAACAAGATATCCAACCAGCGCTGGATATCGCTCATACACCTTGCCACGCACAGCGGCGCAGAGCGCAACCGCTGTTACGATCGGTACGACGACGGAAAGGCCCTCAGCAATGTGCGTCGAGTCCATGAGATCACCTGATTCGAGACATAAGGATATCTCGATTCCCAAGTGATCTCAAGCCTAGATCCATCTATCTCTTGGCACTTTGGTGCTACAAACTTTAGGGTGTTACCGCTCCATAAAGCCGCAGGTATTGACACCGTCGGGTTCGCACACGGGCACGGGAGCTTTGGCTGCCGGGACCTGTCCACTGATAAAGGGAGTGTTCTTCGGCAAAGAGTTAGCGGCGGCGGCGCCAATCAAAACTACACCAAGGGCAAAAAGACGGATCGCGAGCTTCATAGTTAGTTACTCCTCAGGCACATTCTCGATTCAGATTCAAAACCGGCGTGACAAGAGGGAGTATAGTCAAAAGAGCAGATAAGTATATTATTTTCAGCGATATTAGATTGTATGTACTCCCCCGCATTACGTCGGTAACATGTGTACTATGTGACTATATTTGCGCATACTTTGCAGGTTATTGCGACATCGTCCTGGCGATCTTCGTCCGCCCACTCCGGGGCATCAAAAAATGGCCAAACATGGTAAACTAAGAGGGTATTTAAGGCACTAAACCCGTTCGCTTTCAGCCTTTTATTCCCCGCCAGACCTCGAGCTGCGAAGCGTTCCCAAGCCTTGCCTTAGCGGAGTTGCATGTCCACCAAAGAAATAGCCCCAGACTCGAATCTTGTGGTTCCCGATAAAGAACAGACCTTTACTACGGCAAATGGCGCGGAGCAATCCGCCACCTACACCGGAGACAACATCAAGGTGCTTGAGGGGCTCGAGGCTGTGCGTCTCAGGCCGGCCATGTACATCGGTTCCACCGGTGAGATGGGTTTGCACCATCTGGTCTACGAGGTAGTGGACAACTCGGTGGATGAGGCGCTGGCCGGCTATGCAAAGAAGATCCAGGTGTTTATCCACGTCGACAACTCGATCACGGTGATCGATGACGGCCGCGGTATCCCCGTGGATGACATGGTTCTCAGCGATGGCACCGTGATGTCGGCGGTTGAGGTAGTGCTTACCAAGCTGCATGCCGGAGGCAAGTTCGATGCCTCGTCCTACAAGGTGTCCGGCGGTCTGCATGGGGTCGGCGTCTCCTGCGTGAATGCGCTCAGCGAGGCCTTCGATGTCGAGATCTGGAAAGATGGCTATACCTATGAGCAGGACTACTCCTGCGGTATTCCTATCTCCAAGCTGCGTCAGACGGGAACCTCCAAGCGCAAGGGAACCAAGGTTCACTTCCTGCCCGATCGCTCGATTTTCTCGGCGACGGAGTACAACTACGACACGCTGGCACAGCGTCTGCGCGAGCTTGCCTTCCTGAACAAGGGACTCGAGATTACCCTGGTCGATGAGCGGACTACGGACTCGAAGACTGGCGAACCCAAGCGAGCGGAGTTCAAGTACGCTGGCGGTATCGCGGAGTTCATCAAGCTTTTGAATAAGGGCAAGCAGGTTCTCCACGACAAGCCCATTGTGATGGAAGCGCTGCGCGACGGCGTCGAGATGGACATTGCCCTTCAGTACAACGACGGCTACTCGGAGACCATCTTTACCTTCGCCAACAACATCAACACGGTCGATGGCGGCACGCATCTCTCCGGCTTCCGCACCGCGCTTACGCGCACCATCAATGTTGCCGGCACGCAGATGGGCCTTTTCAAGGATCAGAAAGAGAATCTATCGGGGGATGATGTCCGCGAAGGACTTGTGGCTGTCATCAGCGTCAAGCTGCCTCAGCCGCAGTTTGAAGGCCAGACCAAGGGCAAGCTCAACTCCGATATCGCAGGCATTGTCCAGGCGTTCGTCAACGAGAAGCTGGGCATGTTTCTCGAGCAGAATCCCCAGGTTGCCCGCAAGGTAATCAACAAGGCGATTGAGGCGTCGCGTGCGCGCGAGGCAGCCCGCAAGGCTCGCGATCTTACGCGTCGCAAGGGTGCTCTCGATGGTGGCGGCCTCCCGGGCAAGCTGGCCGACTGCAGCGAACGCGATCCCGGCCGCTGCGAACTGTATCTCGTCGAGGGCGAGTCGGCAGGCGGAACCGCTAAGCAGGGCCGTAACCGCCGCTTCCAGGCCATTCTGCCACTCAGGGGCAAGATCCTCAACGTAGAGAAGGCCCGCTACGACAAGATGCTTGGCCACGAAGAAATCCGCGCCATGATCACTGCTCTCGGCTGCGGAATCGGCAAGGATGATTTTGACGGCTCCAAGCTTCGCTATGGCAAGCTGATCCTGATGACGGATGCCGACGTCGACGGCTCGCACATTCGCACGCTGCTGCTCACCTTCTTCTTCCGCCACATGACGGAGCTGATTCGTCACGGTCATGTCTTCATCGCTCAACCTCCGCTCTTTCGCATCAAGAAGGGCAAGTTTGAGCAGTACATCAAGGACGAAAATGAGTTCGCCAAGGTCATGGTCAAGCGCGCCTCTGAGGGAATGCTGGTTCGCTGCGGCGATGGCCACACGCTGGAAGGCGCCGCCCTCACCAAGTTCATGGGGCAGCTCCGGGATTACCTCGACTTCTTTGACAAGGTGAATAAGCGGCTGCGGAATGAGGAAGTGACCGAGAAGCTCGCATCCCTCGAAATCGTGCATCGCGCGGACTTCGAGTCGGAGAGGGAAGGGGATGCCCCTGCCAAGCTCGCGAAGCTGCATCAGGAACTGGAGTCGATGGCGGGAAAATACTCCTTCAAGGCGGTGGTTCCTCCCACGCAGGACGAAGAGCATCAGACCTGGTCGGTGCGATACACCGATGCCCAGGGTGCAGAGCGCAGGATCGACTGGACGCTGGCCAGCTCCCCCGAGTACCGCCAGATGATGGCCAAGCACCTGCAGATTCGCGGCGAACTGCAGCCTCCATTCCATATCGAGTACGCCAGCAAGAAGGCGGCCACCGAAATGGAAGAGGTCGAAGAAGAGGAGACGGCCACAACCGAGGAAGCCGACACCGTGACCAACAGCAAGCCCGTAGCGAAGAAGACTACCCGCGCCGCTCACGATCCGGTGACCCGCAATACTCCTCACGAGCTCTTCGAATACGTCATCGAGCAGGGGCGCAAGGATTATCAGGTCCAGCGGTACAAGGGATTGGGAGAGATGACGTCTTCGCAATTGTGGGAGACAACGATGGATCCGGAGCGCCGCACGCTGCTTCAGGTCAAACTCGAAGATCTGGCAGAGACCGAAGCCATCTTTACTACCCTAATGGGCGAAGATGTCGAAGCCCGTCGCAAGTTCATCGAAGAGAATGCCCTCGATGTAAAGAAT
This sequence comes from Acidisarcina sp., assembly GCA_035539175.1. Lineage (NCBI taxonomy): Bacteria > Pseudomonadati > Acidobacteriota > Terriglobia > Terriglobales > Acidobacteriaceae > Acidisarcina > Acidisarcina sp. The sequence goes on from DATLIY010000008.1 coordinate 715,592, forward strand.
CTCGACATCTAAGCTGCGGTGTGGTGGTGGGGGTGGTGTTAGGCGGACACATAAAGTGTAGCTCCATATACGTGTCCGAATCTGTTCCGTCCCGTCCTTCCGGACAGCATGAAGATGGGAGCGCCTCTACAAAATTGCCGCGTATATCGCCCACGCCCTTGCCCCGCGCAGGAATCAAATACGTGCTGGTAGATGACGTTGTTGCACTTCATCGAGTAACGCTCGGGCACGTAGGTTCGCGGTAGTTCATCCAAACGGTCTCGATTGTGTAACGCACCGTGCCCATCTTGCCTGCTGTATTTCTTCCGATCGAGAACCAACCTTTCGCTCTTAAGTCGCCGCAATTCTTTTAGCCGTTCAGTTGGGAGTCCTTTCAGGGACAAGAGCCCAACTGCACCCGAGCAGCAGAAGGGTCGGTGTTCAGACTGTTGGAGTTTAGGGAGATTTAGTGGATCTCTTCCCGGTATCGCCGGCTTTTCCAGCATGTCCTCGCCGTCCGCAATGTCATCCATAACTGTATCGGCCACGCTTTACCGCGACGGAGACGGGCGGTACACTCCTGCCTGATCAATCCGCCGGCTCGGTGGAATCACAGACCAGACCCCCAAGCGTCGAGCACATGGAGAACTTTAATCAGCCTGGCTGACCAGCTAAATTCATACATTGATTCATAGGCGAGCGGGCGTCCGTCCAGAGAACAACGGGCCGCAATTCTCCAGCGTTATCCATCGATTCGGCGCGGAGCCGTTCAACGAATCGTGTCTGTTATCATCATCTCCCCCCAATTTCAGAGCTTTGAGGTATTGATGCCCAAACGCATAAAAGTGTATTTGGCGGGCCCGGTGACTGGTTGCAATCGCGATCAACAAGTGAAATGGAGAAAGGACATTAAGCGGGGTCTCCAAAAAGCTGGCTTTGAATCGCTCGATCCGACAACAGAAACAGCGCGTAAGGGGGCGCTTGCCGTTGCCGCGGATATTGAAGAGGCCGACGTTGTCATCGCAAATATGTGGAAAGAGTCCATTGGAACCGTCTTGGGAATCGTACATGCCCAGCGGCTTGGCATTCCCGTTATATTGATCGACCGCAATTACTTAAACAGTCCGGTACTCGAGGCTCTCGTCGATCAAGTCGTCAGAGATGAAGATGCAGCAGTCAACTATCTAACCAATGAACTTTTGAAAGGCTTTCAACGGACTATTGTCGTCCGCAAAAAAAATCAATCAGGCTCTACGAAAGAAGAAGCATTCAGTCCAGCAAAGCTCCAAAGGTCTCTCAAGGCTTCGTGCACACATGCTGGGATTGATGACCCTGTATTCTGCACAATGCTTTTTCAGCGAGTAAAGAGAAGCATCTTCAATAGCTCAGATGGAAAAAGCATTCCCAGCGAGACGATCCGTTCGCTGATCTTTCAAGAGATCACGAATCTGTCTTCAGAAGTGCCCGGTCTTCATCAAGCCGACCAGACCACGATTCAACAGCACGCGACAACCATGAAGCAAATCTGGGAGGACTACGAATTTAACAAAGAAGTTCACGAAGAGCAGAGCGCATTAGAGGGGATGTACATCGACGAAATCGAATCCCTTGGCGCCGAAATTGCCCAATTACGTCTCAGGCTCTTATTTAGGACCAACAACTTCCCCTCAAAGGATGACCAGGAGCATTCAGTAGCGGTCAGTTTGGCGTCTCAACTTCAATCACTCTTGGCGAATCGCCGAGCCCTCTGCATCCGACGAATCGGTCGAGGAAGTTTTCAAAACGCATTCGAGAGATTGGGTTTGCCAGGCGATGATTTTGTGCGTTTCTTTGTCGAAGAGGAAAGGGACGGGAAACAATCCAATCTGAACAAATACCTGAAGGGTGCGATTACCCAGTATAGCTACGTTCTCTACGCTGGTGAAGATCTTCGGCATATTAGTGACCCAGCAGTCGGTTCAGCAGAGAATTTCATTCGCGGCTACGGTGTGAATGACGCAATTCGAAGACTTCTTTCAAAATGAGATCTTAGTCGAAATAGCTCGGATTTTACCGCACGCGACGTGTCGCATTTGAATGCACGCACATAAGCTTGGATCCTCCTCGAAAAGCTTTTACTTCGATCCGCACGCTTTGGTCGTGCTTTTCGTACGGCAAAGCGCAGGCTCTCAAATGCCGCTATGTCCCTCCGTTCCGGGAACGAAGTGGGGGCACTCGTAATTTTCTTATGCAAATCTCATTGACATTCCCATAAATGGATCGCTATTTTTCCTCCAGTCATATAGATGACTGAATCACCTCCGCCTGCGTCCCCCCCGCTGCGGAGCAGGTCTGCAAGAAGCCGCATGCGGAGAACCCGGCCGCGGCTGGCATGGCCCGCTGCAGAAGTATGCCCGTGGGCCCTGGTTCACGAGAGCAGTTCGACTCCGCAACATTGTTCTGGTTCGGAGCGGCATGTTCATCTGAGGAGGCGAACAACAAGAATGACTCACAAAAGAAGAATGCGTTTTGTTGCCCTGCTTGCGATCCTCGCCCTGGCGCTTGGTGGCCGGATTCTGTCCGCCCAGAGCAGCGTATCGGGCGCTATCAGCGGTACCGTCTCCGACTCCAGCGGTGCAGTGATCTCCGGCGCCACTGTGACCCTCACCAACACGGATCGCGACCAAGTAATCCGAACGCTCACGACTTCATCCACCGGCTTTTACACTGCGGGGTCACTGCCGCTCGGAACCTATTCGGTCACCGTCGCGTCCCCTGGTTTCAAGACCGAGGTGATCACCGGCCTGGCGCTCCATGTGAGCGATTCGCTCACCGTCAACCGCACCCTGAAGCCTGGAGAGGTGACCGAAGTTGCCCGCGTCACCGCCGACGAGGCGCGCGTGAATCTTGAGGACGCCACTGCAGCCGGCTTGATCAATGGCGAGCAGATCAGCGAAATGCCGCTCATCACCCGCAATTACGAGAGCCTCATCAACCTTCAGCCGGGTGTGGCCTTTGGCGGCTCGAGTGATCAGCTCAACCGCGGTCCCAACAGCCCCACGGGCGGCTCCAGCACCGTGGCCTTCTCCATCAACGGCGGTCGCACCACTTCGAACAACTGGACCATCGACGGCGCGGACAATCTGGACCGCGGCGCGAATTTGACGCTCTATACCTACCCCAGCCCCGACGCCATCGCGGAGTTCAAGACGCTGCGCGGCCAGTACTCGGCGCAGTTTGGCCGCAACGCCTCGGGCCAGATCGACGTCGTCACCAAGTCCGGCACCAACGCCATCCACGGCAGCGCGTATGAGTACCTCCGCAACGACTACCTGGACGCGAACGGCTATTACAACAACTTCAAGCACATTCCCATCACCAAGTACCGCTACAACGACTTCGGCTTCTCGTTCGGTGGCCCGGTGTATCTGCCGAAGATCTACAACGGCAAAGACAAGACATTCTTCTTTATCTCGGAAGAGTGGCTGCGCGACATCACGTATTCCACCGGCACGGCCATTGTGCCTACGGCGGATGAGCGCAACGGTGACTTCAGCAACAGCGGCTATCTGTCCGGCACTGCCTGGACGACGGGCCCGATCAACGTCTGTACGGCGTTTACCTACAACACCACCAACCAGACCAGCAGTTGTACCGCCGCTGGCACCAAGGTTACAAATATCTCGCCAGCCGCGCAGGCGTATCTCAAGGACATCTACAGCGTCATTCCGAATCCGGACGTGGCAAAGAATCTTGCCCAGAACCAGGACCCGCACTCCCTTTCATCGACGATTTCGAACCACTTCAACAACCTCAACACCGTGGTGCGCATTGATGAGCAGGTCGGTCAGAAGCTGAGCGTTTTCTACCGCTATCTGCATGACACTTTCCCGTCTTTCCAGGGCTCGGGCACCTTCGTGGCCATCCCCATTCCGGGTCTGTCCGCGACGGTAACTCAAGCGCCGGGTACGCAGCATCTAGCACATGGCACCTATGTTTTTTCGCCAAGCCTGATCGCCAACCTCGGCTACGCTTACTCGAACGGCTCGATTCTCACGCAGCCGCAGGGTGTGCTGCTCTCTTCGCGGTCGAAGGACATCAACATTGCACTGCCCTACACGAGCACCGTCGGCGTGGTGCCGACCATCGCCGTGAGCGGCATGACGACGCTGGGCGGCGGTGTGGTCTATGTGGATCACGGCATCAATCACCAAGTCTTCGGCGACGTAGCCAAGACCTGGCGGAATCACATGTTCACCGCGGGCTTTACCTACAACCACTATGAGAAGCAGGAAAACAGCGCCGGTGGTGGTAACCAGGGTTCTTTCAGCTTCACCAACGACGCTTCCTATCCCATCATTGGTAAACCGGCATCATCGAGTATAGGGACCGTGCAGGCCTTTGCGAACTTCCTGCTCGGTAATGCCAACAACGGCTTCTCGCAGAGCTCGCGCAACATCCACGTCGACGTGCAGTCCAATCTCTGGGAAGGCTTCCTGCAGGATGACTGGAAGGTTCGCCCGGGCCTGACGTTGAACCTCGGCGTGCGCTACAGCTACTTCGGCCAGCCCTTCGACGGCAATCGCTACCTAAGCAACTTCGATCCTTCCACCTACTCGGCCGACAAGGCGCCAACCATCGCCGCCAACGGCCTGATGTGCTTTACTGGACCCTGCAATCAGACGGGTAGCAATGCAGGCCTCTCGGCCTCACCGAACTCTAACGCCGACTACGTGGGCAAGAACTACATCAACGGCATGATCTTCGGCAATCCGAGTTCAGCAAACAATAACCAGGCCTCGCCCTATGGCAACAAGGTGGGCAAGGCCGGCAATCTCAACTTCTCACCGCGCGTCGGATTCTCCTGGGACGTCTACGGCAACGGCAAGACCGCGCTCCGCGGCGGCTACGGTCTCTCCTATGACCAGGCCGAAGTGAGCTATTACGAGACCACGATATTCAACAATCCGCCTGCGGTCGCAACCTACACGCAGACTAATTCGGTACTCGATAACCCGACCAGCGGTACCACCTCCAACACCCCATCCACGGCTCCCGGACGCATTCAGGGGCTTCCGCTGAACTTCCAGACGCCTTACGTGCAGCAGTACTCGCTCGACATCCAGCAGCAGATCACGCCGTCATTCCAGTTCGATATCGGCTACTTCGGAACCCACGGTACTCATCTGCTCGGCATCCTCGAGATCAACCAGCCAAAGCCCGGAGCTTGGCAGGGGGTGGTTGATCCGCGCTCAGCCAGCTCGGGCTGCTCCACCACCTACGGCGGCGTTACTGTACCCGCCTTCCTCAACTCCACCTGCGATCGCGTCCTGAATCAGATCAAGCCCTACCTCGGCTACTTCGCCATCGACGCTATGCGCTCAATCTTCAACTCCAATTACAACGCCCTGCAGGCGAAGATCACAAAGCGCTTCACCGGCAAGACCTATATCGACGCAAACTACACCTGGTCGCGTGATTTGACGAATGCCCAGGCTGACTATTCCGGAGTCATCCAGAACATCTACAACATCAACGGCGAATACGGCCGTGCAGCGGTGGACCGCACCCACGTCTTCAACATGGATGGCGTTTTCGAAGAGCCATTTTTCCGCGATCAACGCGGCTTTGCTGGCCGTGCGTTTGGCGGCTGGGAGATTTCCGCGATCCTCTCCATCAACTCTGGACTTCCGCTCACGATTTCCGACAGCGGCGGCTCAACGATCAGCTACAACCTGCCGGGCGGTGTGGCCAGTATCTATAATGGCCAGATTTCCGGAGGACTCGTCACCGATAACGCCGGACTAAGCGTGCTAGGCAACACGAACGCTGGCCTCCGCCCCAACCAGATCGGCGATCCGAACCACGGCCATGGCATCAAGATCCACAACAAGGCCTACGGCTCTTCGTCTGCGCCTTGGTTCTACACTGGTGCTTTCGCGGCACCTGCTCCCACCAGCCCGATCCCAGGCAACGCCCGCCGAGGGACCATCGAGGGCCCCGGCTTCATCCGCCTCGACGGTGGCATCTTCCGCAATTTTCGCATCTATGAAAGGCTGAACTTCCAGCTCCGCGCTGAAGCCTTCAATGCGCTCAACCACACCAATGTGAACTCCGTCGGTACCAACGCGACGTCCAGTACCTTCGGCCAGGTAACCGGCTACCGCGATCCGCGCATCCTGCAGCTCGCGGGCAAGTTCACTTTCTGAGACTGCCTTTGGGCATATAACCCGGCTGCTTCGCCCCGCGGCGCGCAGCCGGTTCTTCGAATAGAGAAACCGAGTGCGACAGGGATACGAATGGGATTGAACGGCCTGGATCTTGGCATAGTCGTGCTCTACATGATCGGCGTCACGCTGTTTGGCCTTCGCTTTCGCGGTGCCGCCCAGACGCTAAAAGGCTACTTCCTGGCCGACAACGCCATTCCCTGGTGGGCCATCTCCCTATCCATCGTCGCCGCGGAGACCAGTACACTCACCATCATCAGCGTGCCCGGCATCGCTTACGACGGCAATTTCAGCTTCCTCCAGCTTGTCTTCGGCTTCCTGATCGGACGCATCGTCGTCAGCTTCCTCTTCATTCCGCGCTACTTCAGCGGCCATCTCGTCACCGCCTATCAGCTTATGGAGCAGCGCTTCGGCCAGCGCCTCCGCACCCTCACCGCGGGCATCTTCCTCGTCACGCGCGCCGCTGCTGAAGGTGTGCGCGTTTTCGCCGTCGCCATCGTGGTGCGCATCGCACTCGGCGGCATGCTGACCGGCCTCAGCGACTTGCAGCGCGACGTTGCCGCTATCGCTGTCGTCACAGTACTCACTCTCATCTACACCTTTGAAGGCGGCATCCGCGCAGCCATCTGGACCGACGTTTTGCAGCAGACCGTTTACGTCACCGGGACCATCGTTGGCCTCTTCACCGTTCTTCATCTCGTCCCCGGTGGATGGTCCTCTGTTCATGCAATCGCCGGAGGCGCAGGCAAGTTCCGCATTCTCGACTTCTCCTGGAATCCCACCGTTAAATACACGTTCTGGTCCGGGATCATCGGTGGCGCCTTCCTCACGATGGCCAGCCACGGTACCGACCAGCTCATCGTGCAGCGCCTGCTTGCCGCGCGCAGCGAGCGTCAGTCGAAGCTTGCGCTCATCATGAGTGGCGCCGCCATCCTCATCCAGTTCTCACTCTTCCTTCTCATCGGCGCCATGCTCTTCGTTTACTACCGCATCTCGCCGCCTGCGCACGCGTTCGCGCGAACTGACACCATCTTTCCCGAGTTCGTCGTCACGCACATGCCGCACGGCATCAGCGGCCTGCTCATCGCCGCCATCCTAGCCGCGGCCATGTCCAACCTCAGCGCTGCCGTCAACTCGCTCTCCTCCATCGCCATCGTCGACTTCTACGCCCGCCTGCGGCCCCAGTCCAGTGAACGGCAACGGATGCGCCTCTCGCGACTTGCCATCATCGTCTGGGGCCTGGTGCTCTTCGCTCTCGCTCTCATCGCGCGCCACGGCGGACGCGTCATTGAAGTGGGACTCTCCATTGCCTCGGTCGCCTATGGCGCGTTGCTCGGTGTCTTTCTACTCGGCGTGCTGACCAGGCGTGCAACCGAGCGCGGTGCCATCGTTGGCATGGTCTGCGGCTTCGCCCTCGATTTATATCTCTGGCTTGGAACGCCAATATCTTTCACGTGGTATGTCGTGCTTGGCAGTGCCGTTACCTTCATCGTCGGTTACGCTGCCAGTTGCGCCCCGCGGCCTGCAGTCGCGCCCGAACTTGTGGGGAACGAAAATGCAAATAGGTAAGCTCATGACCGAGCGTCGGAATCCGGCCACGCTGAACCTGGATTCCATGACTCCGCTCGAAATTGTTTCGGCAATGAACCGCGAAGACGCGCTCGTGGCGCCTCGCGTCCGCACTGCTCTGCCGCGTATCGCTGAGGCCGTTGAACTGATTGCCGAGCGCTACGCGCGCGGTGGCCGCCTCATCTACGTCGGCACCGGAACCAGCGGTCGCATTGGCGCGCTCGACGCGTCAGAGTGTCCGCCGACCTTCGGCATCAGTCCGCGCCGGGTGCAGTTCCTCATCGCCGGCGGTGAGGCAGCCCTTGTGCATGCCACCGAGGCCAGCGAAGACTCCGCCGCGTTAGGTCGTCGCGACATGGCGCGCAAGCGTCCGGGCCGCCGCGATGTCATCGTGGGCCTCGCCGCCAGCGGCTTTACGCCCTACACCGTTAGCGCACTCGAATTCGCGCGCAGCAAGGGCGCCGCCACAATCGGCATCGCCTGCAATCGCGGTTCCGGCCTCGGCCGCATCGCCGACATCGCCATCGAAGTCGAAGTCGGTCCCGAAGTCCTCACTGGCTCCTCGCGTCTCAAGGCTGGCACCGCGCAGAAAATGATCTGCAACATGCTCACCACCGGCGCCATGACGCGCGTTGGGTATGTGAGCAGCAATCTGATGGTGAATCTCGTTCTAAAGAACAAAAAGCTTGAGCAGCGTGGCATTGCGATTCTCGAAACGCTGGCCGGCGTCGACCGCGCCACCGCGATCGCCAGCCTCGAGAAAGCAGGTAACAAATTGCCCGTTGCGCTGGTCATGCTCAAGGCGGGCGTCAGTCGTACGGCGGCTGCGCGTCGGCTCGCGCGAACCAAAGGAAATGTACGTGCGGCAATCGAAGGGTGACATGCGGAGAATGGACAAACTAAGTCGGAGGTGGTGTGCGATGGGTGGTCTGTTGCTGGCGCTGGTTGCGCCGGCATGGAGCGCAGCATCCGCACAGTCCGGGACCAGGCAGCCCTTCACCGACGTGGACGCGATCGTGCAGCAGGCCGTCGAGCAGGGCAAAATGCCAGGCGCAGTCGTGCTCATCGGCCACCACGGTAAGGTCGTCTATCGCAAGGCGTACGGCTTCCGCTCGCTTGAGCCAGCGCAGGAGCCCATGACGGTCGACACGATCTTCGATCTTGCCTCCCTCACGAAGTGCATCGCCACCGCCACGGCCGTCACGCAGTTGCTCGAATCCGGCAGCATCAAGCTCAACGATCCTGTCGCCGCCTATCTGCCCGAGTTTGCACAAAATGGCAAGGGCAACATTACCGTGCGTGAGTTGCTCACGCACTACTCCGGCCTTGCGCCCGACCTCGATCTGACGGCGCCATGGAAGGGCAAAGAAACCGCCTTCGCGATGGTCATGGCCTCGCGCCCCGTCAACCCGCCCGGTACGCGATTCGTCTACAGCGACATCAATTTTGAAACGCTCGGCTTTCTCGTCGAACGTGTCACTGGTGAGCTACTCAACGAGTACGCGGCGAGGCACATCTTTGCTCCTCTCGGCATGCACGAGACCGGCTTTCTCCCTCCGGAAGCGTGGAAGCCGCGCATTGCGCCCACGCAATACGACGAGAACGACGCAATGCTGCGCGGCACGGTCCACGATCCTACCGCGCGGCGCATGGGTGGTGTGGCTGGGCATGCTGGTCTGTTCTCAACTGCAGACGATCTCTCCCGCTTCGCCGATGACCTTATGCACGGCCACACGATTCTCAGCGAAGCCGCAGTCGAAAAAATGTCCACGCCGCAGCAGCCTGCCACGGCCGCGAGCTTGCGCGGCCTTGGCTGGGACATCGATTCGCCCTTTGCCAGTAATCGCGGCGAACTACTTCCTGTTGGCTCCTTCGGCCACACTGGCTTTACCGGCACTTCGCTCTGGATCGATCCTGTCACTGACACCTACATCATCCTGCTCACCAACGCGGTCCACCCCAGCGGCCACGGCTCTGTGATCTCGCTACGCACGCGCGTAGCCACCGCTGTCGTGCGCTCGCTCGACCTCACCGCTGGCGAGCGCGAGCAGTATCGCCTCGCGCGCATCACCGGCTACAACGAATCGCTCATGGCCGATCGCAGCTTCACTGTGCGCAACGGCACGGTCAAGACGGGGATCGACTTGCTTGAAGAGCATGCCTTCCGCGAACTGCATCCCGACGCAGCACATCCCGTGCGCATCGGTCTCGTCACCAACCAGACCGGCCTCGATGCCTCAGGCCGCCGTACCATCGACGTGCTCGCGCATGCTCCCGGCCTGCACCTTACTGCCATCTTCAGCCCAGAGCACGGCGTCGCTGGCGCGCTCGACACCACCGCCATCGGCGACTCGCGCGACGCAGCAACCGGAGTGCCGGTCTACAGCGTTTACGGTGACAGCGACGCCAAACGCCGCCCCACCGCCGCTGCACTTGCTGATGTCGATATCCTCGTCTACGACATCCAGGATGCAGGCGTGCGTTTCTATACGTACGAGACGACCCTCGGCTACTTCATTGAGGCTGCTGCAAAGACTGGCAAGGAGATCGTCGTCCTCGACCGGCCAAATCCATTAGGAGGCAGCGTGGTGCAGGGACCCATCTCTGATGCCGGATCGGAATCGTTCGTTAACTATGCACAGATTCCCGTGCGTCACGGCATGACCATCGGTGAACTCGCGCGCTTTGATAACGGCGAGCGCCATCTGGAAGCGAAGCTCACGGTTGTGCCGATGGAAGGCTGGATGCGCGGCGACTGGTTTGACTCGACTGGCCGCGTGTGGACGAATCCTTCGCCCAACCTCCGCAGCCTCACTGAAGAAGCGCTCTATCCTGGCATTGGCATGATCGAGGGCGCGAACATCTCCGTGGGCCGCGGCACAGACATGCCGTTCGAGCTGATCGGTGCACCCTGGATCGATCCTGCCGTGCTGGCCTCCTATCTCAACGCGCGCAGTATTGATGGTGTGCGCTTCGTGCCCATCCGCTTCACACCATCGTCATCCGTGTATGCGAACCAGTTGTGCGGCGGCGTCAACATCCTACTCATCGACCGCGACCGCGTAGACGCGCCGGAACTTGGCCTGGAGATTGCCGCAGCGCTGCTCAGCTTGTATCCCAGCCAGTTCCAGGCTGCGAAGCTCGGCACGTTGATGCGCAACGCCGCCGCGCTAAAGGCGCTGCTCGCAGGCGACGATCCACGCCGCATTGACGAAGACTGGCAGGACGCGAATGTTCGCTTCGCAGCCATCCGCGCAAAATATCTGCTCTATGGAGCCGCCGAGGAATGAGAGCCATGCACATTGCCGCAACTGGAATGAAGACGAAGGCGCTGCTTGCCTGCACGCTGCTGCTGGCCTGGTCGTATCCCGTAGCGCTCGCCGCACCGCCGGCAGCGCTGCATCTCGATCGCAAGGGCGAGCGATGGGCCGCGAAAACACTCCGCCATATGCCGCTTGAAGAGAAGGTCGGCCAGATGATCATGGTCTGGGCCAAGGTTCGCTTCCTCAACGACGCGAGCCCCGAGTACGTCGCGCTGCATGAGGAGATGGACCGCTATCACGTGGGCGGCTTTGGCGTCACCGTTGAGGTGGATGGCGCACAGTTGCTCAAGAGCGAACCGCTCGAAGCTGCCGCACTCACCAATCATCTGCAGCGCGACTCGAAATATCCACTGCTGTTTGCAGCCGACTTCGAGCGCGGCCTTTCCATGCGCCTGAACAGCGCCACCGCCTTCCCGGCCGCCATGGCCTTCGGTGCTGCGGGCAACCCCGAACTGGCCCGCGAGTTTGGCCGCATCAGCGCGCTCGAAACGCGCGCCATCGGCATTCACTGGAACTGGTTCCCCGTAGCTGACGTGAACTCCAACCCGGCCAATCCGATTATTGATACGCGGTCGTTCGGCGAAGATCCATCGATGGTCAGCCGCATGATCGACGCCTACATCGAAGGCGCCCACCAGTCCGGCATGCTCACCACGGTCAAACATTTCCCGGGGCACGGCGACACTGATACCGACTCGCATCTCGCACTTGCCCGCGTCACCGGTAACCTCGATCGTCTCAACTCTGTCGAACTCGCTCCCTTCCGGAGCGCCATCGCCGCAGGGGTCGATTCCGTCATGGTTGGCCACTTGCTCGTTCCAGCCATCGAGTCTGACGCCAATCTTCCCGCCAGCATCTCCCCTAACGTCATCACCGGGCTGCTCAAACAGAAGCTCGGCTTCAACGGGATCGTCGTCACCGACGCGCTCGACATGGCGGGGCTCACAAAAGTCTTCAGCGGCAGCAAGCACGAAGTCTCCGCGCAGGCGGCCGTCGCCGCCGTTCGCGCCGGCAACGACATGATCATCATTCCCGGAGATCTCGACGGCGCCTACACCGGCCTGCTCAACGCCGTCCACAGCGGCCAGATTCCCGAGAGCCGCATCGACGCCAGCGTGCGCAAGATTCTGCGCATGAAGGCCGCGCTCGGCCTCGAGCACAACCGCCTGGTCAGTCTCGCCGATGTAGAAAAGAACGTTGCCCTCCCGGCAAGTACGGCTTTCGCGCAGAAGGTCGCCGACGAAGCCATCACTCTTGTCGCTGACTCCGAACGTCAGCTCCCACTTCCACCCGCGTCCGGTGTGGTCGCCGTCATCTTCACCGACTACACGCGCGGCAGCGAGGGCAGCCGCGTCTTCGTGAACGAGTTGCGCAAGCGCGCGCCGGATGCGCAAATCTTCTGGGTCAACGAGTCCAACGCCGAATCTGTTCAGGCTGGTGTGCTCGCTGCTGCGGCGAATGCGCAGCACGTGATTGCGCTGGCCGAGGCCGTGCCCAATCCGCGGCGCACCACCGAAGGCCGCAGCGGCGGCTCGGTCAATCTAGATGCCGGACCGCTGCAACTTCTTTCGAAGATGGTTGAGACTGCAGGTGGCAAGACCGTCCTCACGGCCTTCGGCAATCCCTACATCGGCAGCGAGGTTCCTGGCCTTCGTGCGTACGTGTGCACGTTTTCCAATACCACCAGCTCCGGCATCGCTCTCGTGCGTGCGTTGTTCGGCGAAATCCCCATCCACGGCCGCCTTCCGGTCAGTATCCCCAACGTTGCTGTACGCGGCATCGGCTTCGACCGCAACGCAACGGCGTTGCAATGATCGCGCACAGGAGACGCAAACAGGTGCAGAAGGCAGCGACGAACGCATGGCAATCGAAACACAATGCAGAGAACATCGTGACGATACTTGGCCTCTTTTGTTCAAACCACGCGCAGTCTCTCGCAGGCGGCATTGCGGTGCTTCTAGCCCTGCTCCTGTCCGTGGCCGCTGCAGTCGCGCAGAAGTCCACCCCTCAGTCTGACCTGGTCATTGCGCAGCCGGTGGCCAATATGCACGCGCACGCAGCCGCCGAGAGCGAAGTCGTCTCGCAGGTGCTCTACGGCACCGGCGTGCTCGCGCTTGAAAAGCAAGGCGACTGGACGCATGTACGTACTGCCGACGGTTACACCGGATGGGTCGCCGCTTCCGACATGCGCCCGCAGGGTGCCACGCTGTATGCCCCAGAGGGCCGAAGCATCCACGTCGTCGCGCTCAGCGCCAACATCTATGAAGAGCCCGACGTCACGCGTCGCCCGGCGTTGCTGCAATTGCCATGGGAAGCGATCCTCGAAACCGTGCCTCAACCCTCGCCACCAGATATCCGCTGGCTCAAGGTGCGGCTCGTCGATCACCGTACCGCCTGGGTGCAGCGCGGCGATGTTGGCACGGATACCGCGCCGCTCACCATCGACGAGACCATCGCCCTCGCGCGTCGCTTCCTCGGCGTGACCTACACGTGGGGCGGAGTCAGCAGCTTCGGTTTCGACTGTTCCGGGTTCACCCAGATGCTCATTCGACGCCGCGGCATCGAAATGCCCCGCGACGCAGATCTTCAGGCGACGTGGTCGGGTGCTGAGCCCGTCGAGCGCAAGGATCTCGCGCCAGGCGATCTGCTTTTCTTCGGCGCGAGTCCAGCGAAAATTACACACACCGGCATGTACATCGGCCACGGTGAATTCATTCACGACACGACTCACGATCATCCAGGCGTGCAGATCAGCCGGCTGGATGACATGCCGTGGACAAAGTTGTTTGTGGCAGCGCGGAGAGTGAAATGAATCGACGGCAGTATCTGAAGATGAGCGGAGCGGCGGCGCTGCTGCCGCTGGGAGCCATGACCATGACAACTGATGCGGCCGTGTCCACAGGGCCATCCAAGGTCGAGTGCACTCTCAAGCGGCTCAACCTGCGCCACACGTGGACGACCACTATGTCCTCCAGTGAGTATCGCGACACCGTCCAGCTCGCGCTTACGCGTGACGGCATCACCGGCTACGGCGAGGGCGCGCCAATCGTCCGCTACAAGGAATATCCTGAAACGGCGAAGCAGGCCATCGATGCGAACCTTTCGAAGATCGCCGTCGGCGATCCCTTCCAGTACCGCAAAATGCTCGCTGGCGTGCGCGAGGCGCTCGGCGAGCATCAGCACGCTGCTCTTGCTGCCGTAGATCTCGCAGTCTTCGATTGGCTCGGCAAGAAGCTCGACGTGCCGCTCTACAGACTGTTCGGCATTGACCCTGCTGACGCGCCCGTCACTGACTTTTCCATCGGTATTGACACACCCGAGATCACGCGCCAGAAAACTCGTGAAGCTGCGGAATTTGCCATCCTCAAAGTGAAGGTTGGCCTGAAGACTGACGAGGAAACCATATCCGCTGTCCGCAGCGTCACGAGCAAGCCGTTGCGCGTCGATGCGAACGAAGGTTGGACCGACAAAGAAGAAGCCATCCGCAAGATCAACTGGTTGGAGTCTCAGGGCGTCCAGCTCGTCGAGCAGCCCATGCCGGCGCACATGATCGAGGAGACGCGCTACCTGCGCAGCAAGGTCCATCTGCCGATCATCGCTGACGAAGCCTGCACCGACGTCAGCATGATTCCTCATCTCGTGGATGCCTACGACGGCATCAACGTGAAGCTCGACAAGTCGGGCGGCATACTCGAGGCGCTTCGCTGGATCGAGGTTGCACGCGCCGCAAAGATGAAGGTGATGATTGGCTGCATGGTCTCCAGCTCCTGCACTGTCACGGCTGCTGCTCACCTGGCCGCTCTCGCCGACTACGTCGACCTGGATGGAAACCTCCTGATAGCCAACGATCCGTGGCAAGGGGTACGCGTCGAAAAAGGAAGACTGTTGTTGCCCTCCCGGTCGGGACTGGGCCTCATCCCGACATAGCGCGGGTTTTGGAGGATTAGGATGAGATCACCGAGAGTATCCATGCATGCGCTGTCGCCGGTGATTCTTTATTGCGCCGGGGGGCCGGGCGCCCGAACAAGTGCGGCGGCATAGGAAGTCGAGGTTTGTTTGAGCATGGTTCGATCTGAAAAGCGAGTCCAGAAAGCAGCAGAGGCAGGCGGGCGCATGCCGCATCTCGACCGCAGAAGCGGCATCCCACTCTACCATCAAATTCAGCAGCATCTGCTTCGTCAAATCGAGTCTGGCGAGTTGCCGCCGGGCACGCCCATGCCCGCCATCGACAAGATCGCGCGCCGCATGGGCGTTAGCCTCATGACCGTGCGCCAGGCCGTCCGTGCACTCTCTGAGATGGGCGTCGTCTATAGCCGCCAGGGGAAGGGAACCTTCATCTGCGGAACCAAGCTCGAACGTGACTTTCGCCAGGTGCTCTCCTTCACCGAGGAAGCCGGGGCTCGCGGTGCCGTCGCCAGTTCGCGCGTCCTCTCGTTCGAGGAACAGAAGCCTGAGACGGATGTACGCAAAGCGCTGCGTCTGCGCTCCGGCGAGCGCATCTACTGCCTGCGCCGCGTGCGCTATGGCGACACCGTGCCCATGGGTATTGAGAGCAGTTGCCTTCCTGTGCGTCTCTGTCCCGGCCTTCCGCAAAAGCTCAACCCCGAAGGCTCGCTCTACGCGGCGCTCGCTGAGCAATACGGCATTCAGCTGATGGTCACCGACGAAGTCGTTGAAGTGGGCAACGCCAGCGCCGAGGAAGCGCGTCTGCTCGAGGTGGCGCCACGCAGTCCCGTCTTCTTCTTCACCCGCACGTCGTATCTCGAAGATGGTACTCCGGCCGAGTACGTCAAATCCGTCTATCCCGGTGACCGCTATAAGATCGTGAACCGCCTTATGCGGCTCAAGCGCATCCGCGTCTGAGCCTCCGCCGCGTCGTGGCATCTCGACCGATACCATTACTACGACCGGAGTAGCCGCGAGCAGAGGGATTTGTCCATCTTGTGCGGATTTCTTGAGGACTGCGGGTGTTGCAGCCCTGAGTGCCCTCAAAGGAGTCCTCCCGTTCTAAAGAGCATGGAGACGCGATGATCAGCGAAGAAAACCTAGTTTCTATAGCGAGCCTCTCCCCAAAGAAGCAACTTGCTTTCGCTCTGTTGGTTTTTGAGAGGATGCTGCCAAGTCTGGTTGCCTTTTCGAAGGACACAGGCTTCGACGACTCTTGCTACTTGCAAGCCAAAGATGCGGCATGGGCTACCTTGCAGAATGGACCAGTGGACCGATCATTAAGCGAGGCATGTCTCAGAGGCGCACCGGACACCGAGGATTACTCTCACGACCTAACCTCATACGCCTTGAACGCTGCCCTTGCGATGAATGACATCATGGAGTTTACGCAAGATGGTTGTGCCGACCACATCACTAGCGTTTCAACGCTTGCCGGAGACTCCCTGTACCTCTACCTAAGCAGCCTGGAAGACTCGGTTGTGTCCTCACCCGAAGAGGATAGCCAGATCGCTTCCCATCCCTTAATGCAAGAGGAGCATCGCCGGGAAGAAGCGGACATCAGGTTCCTTGCTGACCTTCCAGAGCAGCTCTCCGACGAGACGATCCTATCCTTAAGGGCGCGAGCGGGTACTCAGCCCCCCTTGCTTCCTCTCGCGTTGTAACCTCGCAGGCCGCCTTCCGGGGCGGCCTTGCCGTCTGTGCCAGCCCACAGTTCCGTCTCGCAGCCAGCATCCCAAGAACTGCGCCGCTTACGGCGTCGGCTGTAGGGTGACACGTCACCCCGCGCGGGTTGCTGCGAAGTTGCTGAAGGTTACTGCGGAGGGAACCATCAGAAAACAAGCGGCTAAGAGGAAAAATCTCTGAAAACGGGTTACTCTGAGAGCAACCTGGCGTTGGTGATGGGGTAACTTGATGACTCCCCTTCCCTTAGCAAGAAAACGGCTCCGTACGGCCCGTTGCCCGGCACGTTGCGGCACGCTGGCATCGTGCGGCCTGAATCCCGGCCCCAATCCCCAACCCAATCGAATCGGCGGTGAGCTATGAAAGCCCCGTTGGTACCAAGTCCATCGGCATGAAGGTGAGCGAGGCGGAGTTCGCCATGCTGGAGGAGCGAGCGCGTGCCAACGGGCTGACGCTCTCGGAGTGGGTATCTGTTGCATCTGGGTGAATGGAGACCCGTTATGGAGCCACACTTGGCGTACTTCGTTTACCGGAGTCGTTTGCTGGGGCTTCGGCAAAGTTTTCCGGCGTGGGTGTGGCGACTCTATCCAGGCCATAAGTCGATCGCTGAATTTCGGAGGATGCACCGCGATGCGATCGCTGCTGTGGGAGAGGCGCTGGTGCGGTTTCGCAGCGCGCGCGCAAGGTAGTTTCTTTCGCTGCACACGACATTTCCAGGTTCGAAAGTTCAACTCATCTCGCGTGGTGGAACAGGCGTTTTCGTCGGACCGCCCACAAGGTGGTCGCGATGCAGATCCAGGCGAGCGCAGCGGCTGAAATGACGACATAGGCATTATGCGTTGGCATGCCTTTCCATAGGATCCATGCGAAAGCGGCGAGCGCAATGCATCCAAGCGCTGCTCCAGCCGCATCGATGCTGGCCGCAACCCGACCGCGGATCGTGCCATCGAAGCCCAACTTTGCCTTTCGCTTTCTTTCATGGCTCTCAATAAGACTTGCACCAGATGGGAAAATGGCAGGAAACGCGAGAAAGAGGCCGCCGACCGAAGGGCCATATCGTTTTGCCATGAGGCCCGCAAGGACTGTACAGCCACCTCCAAAGATAAAGCTGACCGCATATTCGCTGGGTCTAGTTTGTTTGAGAGAAGACCACTTCATTTTGATCAGGTCAGGCCCGCCTCGCCAGCCAGTACCACAATCCAAATGATGTTCCTGCCCAAACGGGTAGAAGACAGATCGTGGTCAAGAGAGTAGCCGACTTGTATTTCATCAATACCCAGCAAACCATGCTTGCATAGGTGAGAATCCGACCGCTCCCCACACCATTGAGTGCGCCTCGATCGACGTGTATTGCGGGCCGTTCCTGGCAATCGTCAATCCGATCGTTGCCAGGGCAACAGAAGGAGCTGCGCCAAAAAGCCCTGCGAAACTCTTCGGGCGCAGGACGTCTCCCAAAAGCGCAAACAAACTAACTATGGTCCCTCCGATAAAAAATCGAATGATCAGTTCACTCATCTGCAACCTCAGATGATCTAAGCAGCTTTTCTGGCCTGCGTGATGAGGCTGAAAGCTGCCTCTGCGCCTTTGCACCCGAGCAACCGGTACTTCTTGCCCTCGAGATTGTGATAGTTCACAAAGAAGTCTTCCAGTTCGTGAACAAACTTATCGGGAAGGTCACTTAGTTTCTGAATATTGGCGTACATATGATTCGCTTCCGCTACGGCGACGATTCTGTCGTTCCGGATCTTCTTCTTGCCGTCGAGTTGCTCACCTTCGATGACTCCAATGAGGCGCGCGCGAATGGCACAGCCGGGAAAGGCGGGCTCATCCATCAGCAGCAGAACATCGATGGGATCTCCATCCTCGGCGCGGGTCCGCGGCAGGAAACCGAAATCATAGGGAAAGACCATTCCGGCTGGAAGAACTTTCTTCAGAGCGAAGATACCCTGGTCCGGATCGAAGGCGAACTTATTCCTGCAACCCTTTGGGGTCTCTACAACCACTTGAAGAATGCCATGCTTCTTATCGACGGGCTGTAGCTTTGTAGGATCCGCAAGACTCTTCACGTGGTTTCCTCATCTCCTTGTTTCGTCTATCTGCTTCCATGGTGAAGGCGGTGCTTCCGCAAATGCTCCCCTTCGAGTGACCGGGTTTCGGATTCAGTGGGCATGTCTTCAAAGGGCTAACTGATCACCCGCATAGCCTGGCTTTCTCAAAATAAAATGAAGGCCGTGGTTTACACGGAGGATCAGTCATCCTTTTTAGCGTGTGTGAGCGGCCTTTTGTCCTGCATTTCGGCGTCCAGCTTTTCGCTTTGTCTGAACCGCCTTCATTGCTGCGTCATGCCGCTCTCTGCTGGTTCGTTTCCGGGCAGCAGTGCGCGACTGTGCAGAGAGCGAGCGGTGGGACGCAGTAGAGCGAGGCTCTCTTTCGAGTACCTTTTCGCGGGCATGGGAAGCACGTGGAGAAGGCTCCGATGCGGCGTGGGATTGCCCTTCCTCGTAGGCTCGCTCTGCACTTTTCCGGGTGCTTTCTTTGGTTTTGCCCTTCTTGGGCGGGCGGTTTCAAAGGAATACCAGCGCGCCTTGCTTTGCTGAGGCCGATGGCAATGGTCTGCTGCGGTGAACGTGCGCCATGCTTGCCTTCGCGCACATGTTCAATCTCTTCATGTACAAATTCACCGGCCGCGGTTGATGGCGACTTACCTTCGCGTAGATCTTCTTTAGCTCGTTCCAGAGTGGATTTATCCGGCATTGCGATTCTCCCTTCTGTCTCGTTGCGAACGTCAACACGACCTTGCTCTATGCTGCCCTCTTCCTATGAGCTTCCTTCTCGCCATTCCTCTTCTCTCGATCCTTAGCCGCCACGATTCGTTCGTGGAGAATCTTCTTGGCATCTTCGAGCACCTTCAGTCGACTGGCGGACAAATTCTTGCCGGCACGGTTGATGTAGAAAGTCAGCATGCGCATGCCCGATGAAGGTCCCTTAGGCGATACTTTCTTCGACGCGAGTTCGCGAGCGATCGTCCTGGCTCCTTTGTTGAACAAGCCAGCCTGAGGGTGAGTGGAATCTGAAGTTACTGCTCCCGACCACTTACGTCTCCCATGGGAGTTCCGGTGAGAGTCGCTCTTTGTCGCATTCTGAGTGGGCATCGTTGCTCCCTCCATTTCTTTTCAGATGCGCGGCATCGTCAATACGATGACCAGAGTCGTCGGCCGCATCCATTACGACGCAATCGGACTCCGCTATCTGCGGGTGCTACTCGGAGAGAAGACGCGGGATCCCTTAGAGGGCGCTGTTCCCCGGCTACCCGCTGACCTCAATTTCCTTTGATTTTCTTCGTACTGGGGGCCAAGGCTCGATCCTTACATCTTGCCAGTCAGGATATGAACAGGCTGCAAGGGAACTGAACCTGTCGTCTGAACCATCTCCATGCGGCTCACGGATGTTGTCTCGAATTGCGGCGTGTCCTGAATTGCTAAGTGGCTGCACGCACCAGGTCGTAGATGGGGGTATAGCGAGTTCCGGTCGCCATCAGCTCTTCAATGCGCTCGATGGGTTGTATTCCGCCTCGCGCGCC
Organism: Acidisarcina sp.; assembly: GCA_035539175.1. Taxonomy (NCBI): domain Bacteria; kingdom Pseudomonadati; phylum Acidobacteriota; class Terriglobia; order Terriglobales; family Acidobacteriaceae; genus Acidisarcina; species Acidisarcina sp. The sequence goes on from DATLIY010000008.1 coordinate 735,877, forward strand.
TATTCCCTTGCAATTCAGTGCTGCGGCGGCACAGGCAAAATCGAGCTGCCTCTGTACCGGCCAGCCCTGTAACAACCCAAAGATAAAGCCGGCATGGAAGACATCTCCTGCGCCTGTGGTGTCCACGGCCTCAACGCGATATGCGGGTGCGTGGTAAAACTGCAGGCCATCGCAGGCCAGCACGCCGTCCTCGCCCAGAGTTGCAGCGGTAAAGCGGCAGCCGAACCGGCGCTGCAGCGCAGGCAGCGACTTCTTAAGATCGGGCTCGCCCAACAGCCGCTCTGGCATATCGCGGCTGACGATCAGGTAGTCGATCTTCTCCAATAGCTGTTCGACGCCAGGGTATGGATCATCGAGATCGGCAATGACCGGTATACCCGCAGCTCGTGCCCAACCAGCTGCCACGGTTGCTGCTGCTGTGTCGTGTCCGTCGACGTGCAGCGCGCGGGCATCCAGAATCCATTCCCGCTCGATCTCCTCTGGGCGCAGCGTTAGACGGTCATCCCGCTTCCACAGCACGGTGCGCTCGCCAAAGTCATCTACCAGGATGAATGCCTGCTGGCTTGCACATCCCGGAGCGGTGAGGAGCCTCGTCTCGACGCCCAGCCGGGCAAACTCCGACCGGTGCAGCTTCGCAGCAGAATCATCGCCCAGTTTGCCGACATATCGCGTGCGCAAGCCCCATTGCTGGCAGGCCACCATCGCGCTGGCTACCTGTCCGCCCGGCATCACATTCGCGGAGCGAAATTCAACCTTGGAGCCGGACACCGGATACTGCGAGACGGGTATCAGGGTATCCGTAGCATTCAGTCCGACACCTACAACGTCTATCCCAGGTGTTTTTGTCATCACTTCTAGGTTAAATCGAAAGCGCGTCTTCTGGCTCACAAAGGCTAAGCGGGCCGACGGATTCTCAGCGGCGGCTCAGCCAGATGAATGACTTGCCCGCATGGAATCTGCTTTTCTATGCGGGCAGCCTCTCAAGACACACTTATCCTACCGGCCCTGGATCGCTCATGACTCCGTGCACATCGGCTCCGCCGCGTGCATAGCAGATGTAGTCAGGGCTACAGCAGCTTCACCGAAGTTACTTTCAGCATATCGCCATCCACGTCGCCGTTCACATCCACGCGAAGGTGATCCTTCTTGTCGGAGGCCTTTAACGCTTCAATGATCTCTTCATTGCCCTTGGCGTCAAACTTCAAAAATCTGTGGTCAGGGGCAAGGATTCCAAACCCGCTGTTCTGGCATTTGAGAGCACAGCTCCGCGTATGAGAATCCGGATCTGCTGCTACTTTCTTTGAGCAGTTCACGTCGACTACCGACACATCGTGGAAGCTTTCGGCAGCGGCTATCGAGGGAAGCGCCACCATTCCCAGTAACACGAGACCTGCAAGTGCCTTCATAACTCCTCCGCTTTGTCCTTTGTTGGCCAAGGCAGCTCAGATTTGTAGGAGCCCGTAATCGTTCTGCTTGCACACGCAAAGAAAATCAGCCTCGCATTGCGAGGTCATAGGACACGCAGCAGATTCGCTGCAATATCCAGCAACCAGAGCATCACGATATGCGAATCTTTGTCCACAGAGAAGAAGCAGAACACCGGCAATGATTTCCACCACACCAACATCCAGTGATGTCGGCAACATGCAGTGCTGCCGGTGTTCTTCGATATTTCGCGGAGAAGTTCTAGTCAGCATCCTCGATACTGCCCATGAGCCAGTTGCCCAACTTCTCGATGGGCAGCCTTATCCCTACATAGAACGGTCCAAACGCCGCGTACAGCGCGCTGGATTGATCAAAACGCATCTCATAGATCAGCTTCTTAAAGACCACGGGATCATCTGCAAACAGGTCCACTCCCCATTCCCAGTCATCGAGCCCAATCGATCCGCTGATGATTTGCCGTACTCTGTCTCCGTAGCTTCTGCCGATCAGCATGTGATCGTGCATCATGCGCTGGCGCTCCGCGATAGGCACCGTGTACCAGTTGACCTGCTCGCCGCGCCTGCGGTCCATCGGGTAAAAGCACAGATGACTGGCAGAAGGAATTTCCGGAAAGAGGCGCGTCGTCAACGCGTCGCTCTGCCGCTTCAACACTTCGTCGATCGCCGCATCCCACTCCGGTGTGTGTTCCTTCAATCCCTGGGCCACCAGTGCGCCATAGGTCTTCATGGAAGATTCGTATAGCCCCAACTCCACCACCGATAGATACGAATGAGTCGGCGTAAGGAAGTTGTGGAATTCGCTGCGGGCCAGCTTCAGCTCGGCCTGGTTCAGCGCTTTCACGGAGTCGCGAAAGTGAACAAGCAGGAGGTCGCCTTTGTGTCCGAGCATGGAAAACAGCGCAGACCGCACCGGCCCATTGCTGCTCCCGGCGCGCTCCAGGTCTTCGAGCGTCCGAATCGACTCTTCTACAATCCGCTGCCGCTCAGGAAGAGAAATACTCCGCCATGCCTTCCAATCAAAACGAAACATTTGATGGAGAACGCTGGAACCTTCAATCGTTAACGGGACAGGTGGGAATTCAGCCAATTTGTACCTTCCTTCTCTAGCCTATTGTTCCATACCTGTCTGGATCTTTGGAACCCTTCCCACTCCTGTTGGCGGCAATGACTTATGTCATAGGGGGCGCATGTAAGATCGCTCGTAGAAGCTCGGAACTTATGGAGAGGCTCGATGAATCGATTGCACCGATGGTATTGCCGCTCCGGTCATTGGAAGCAGCAGCTGGAGAATGAGATCCTGCCCTGGGCGCTCACGGGTGTGCAGTTAGGCGACGATGTGCTGGAAGTAGGCCCCGGACCGGGCCTCACCACGGAGTGGCTGCTGCGTCGTGGCGAAAGGCTTACCTGCATCGAGATTGATCCGGCATTGGTCGGTTCTCTTCGTCGGCGTCTCAACAATCCGAACCTTTCCGTGCATTGCGGAGATGCGACTGCGATGTCCTTCCGCGACCGCACCTTCTCCGCCGCGGTGTCGTTCACCATGCTGCATCATGTGCCTTCGTCCGCGTTACAGGATCGGCTCTTTGCCGAGGTGTACCGCGTTCTCCGGCCTGGAGGCGTCTTCGCCGGAATCGACAGCACGCAATCGTGGTTGATGCGGATCTCCCACGTTTTCGACACTATGGTTCTCGTGGACCCTGCGAAACTACAAAGCCGGCTGGAATCAGCCGGCTTTGCGGACGTAAAGATTGAGGTTGACGCTTTAAGATTTCGATTCTTCGCGCGGCGCCCAGCGGAGTGATGCTGGAAGCAGCCCGCGTGAGCGTGTCGCGCGATCTTTGTTTCTAGCGACCCGGTTTCTAGCGACTCGCAGCGGTTTCAGCCACTGCGTTTTCCGTGTGTGCATGCGGCTGGTAGGTGCCGGGTACAGCACGGAAGCTGACTGCCAATCGGTTCCATCCGTTGATGGTGACGATTGCCATCGTCAAATCAACCAGCTCTTTTTCATTGAAGCAGGCGCGCGCCTGCTCGAAGACATGGTCGGGAACATGCTCCTCGCCCACCAGTGTCACTGCTTCGGTCCATGCCAGTGCCGCTCGCTCTCGTTCGGTATAAAAAGGAGTCTCTTCCCATGCCGCCAACGAGTAGAGTCTCTGCTCCGTCTCACCTGCTGCGCGTGCGTCCTTGTTGTGCATGTCCAGGCAATAGGCACAGCCATTGATCTGCGAAGCCCGCACCTTTACGAGCTCAAGCAAAGGGTGCTCCAACCCGCAATGCCGAATGTAATTTTCCAGCCCCCACATGGCTTTCAGGGCTTCCGGAGAGGCTTTCGCGTAATCCAGTCGTGATTTCATTCTGTCTCCTTTCCTCAGTCTAGTCCCAATTGCAGCCGCGCCGCTTCCGACATCAGGCCCGGATTCCACGGCGGATCGAATACGACTTCCACGTGCACGCCGCTTACTGTCGGCAGGCCGGAGAGCTTCCTTTCGATATCCGATCGCAATACGTTGCCCATGCCACAGCCTGGAGCTGTCATCGACATCTTGATATCGATCTGGTGATGGTTGTCTTCTCCATTCACTACGCAGGAGTAGATCAATCCCAGATCGACCAGGTTGACGGGAATCTCTGGATCGTAGACCGTCCTTAACTGGTTCCACACCAGCTGCTCGCTGAAGACCTGGGGAGATTCGCTGTGCTCCGGTACGACCATGCCCAGCGCATCCGCGTCCTTGGCGTCGACTCGCATCAGTTGCCCAAATTCATCGGAGACAGTGTGGCTGCCTCCCAGGCTCTGCATAATTGACACTCGCGTACCCGCCGCGAGCAGGCGCGGATATCCGTTCGGAATTTCTGTGGCGGTACACGCGCGCGTCAGCGCAATTCTCTCGATGCTCATTTGCTCTCCTTAGAGATGATCCGATGCATCCGCCGAAGCTACTCCGTAGAAGCTATCTGCTTTTCCTTGAGAGCGGCCTGCAATGTGTGCCATGCCAGCGTGGCGCACTTCACCCGCGTGGGAAACTCCGCTACGCCGGCAAACGCTGCCAGCTTGCCGAGGCTCTCCACGCTGTCTCTATCCTGCCCGGTCACAACTTCATGAAATTTGTGGAAGAGATCTTCGGCTTCCGCTGCCGTCTTGCTCTTGAGCGCCTGGCTCATGATGGATGCGGACGCCTTTGAAATCGCGCATCCCGAACCCTGAAAGGAGACGTCGCGAATGGTATCGTCGTCCATCTCCACAAAGACCGTGTAGTGGTCACCGCAGAGCGGGTTGTATCCCTCAGCCTTACGGTTCGCCGTCTTCATCGCGCGAAAATTCCGCGGGTGCTTGCTATGTTCCAGAATTACGTCCTGGTACAGATCCTGCAGTTCCGACATCAGGCGAAAACCTCCTTGACCTTATAGATGCCGGCAACCAGAGCATCGATCTCTTCCCGCGTGTTGTACATGGCAAGAGAAGCGCGTGCCGTTGCTGGAACTCCAAAGCGCTGCATCAAGGGTTGAGCGCAGTGATGTCCGGTGCGGATCGCGATTCCCTGGCGATCCAGGATCGTACCGATATCGTGCGGATGGATGCCCTCCAGTACAAACGAGAGCACGCTGACCTTGCGCTTTGCTGTGCCGATCAGCCGCAGCCCAGGTATCGATTGCAGGGCCTGCGTTCCATAGGCCAGCAACTCATGCTCATGAGCGGCAATTTCCTCCAACCCAATTCCATTCACGTATTCGATTGCGGCTCCCAGCCCTACAGCACCGGCGATGTGTGGCGTGCCTGCCTCGAATTTGTAGGGAAGGTCGTTATAGGTTGTCTTCGCAAAGGTGACGGAGCGAATCATGTCGCCCCCACCCTGGTAAGGCGGCATGGCATCCAGCAATTTTTGCTTGCCGTACAGAACTCCAATGCCCGTGGGTCCGTAGAGCTTGTGGCCGGAGAAGGTATAGAAATCGCAGCCGAGCGCGCGCACGTCTACCTTTTCGTGCAGAATGGCCTGCGCTCCATCTACCAGCACGGGAACGTTCCACGCATGAGCCATCTTCACAAGCCGGCCAATGGGATTGATCGTTCCCAGAACATTGGAGATGTGAACGAGCGAGACGAATTTCGTTTTCTCGTTCAGCAGCTTTTCAAATTCGTCGACCAGCAACTCGCCGTCGTCATTCACCGGAATAATCCGCAGGCGCGCACCCTTTTCCTCGCACAACATCTGCCACGGCACAATGTTGGAGTGGTGCTCCATCTCCGTAAGGATGATTTCGTCTCCAGCTCCGATATGCTTGCGCCCATAGGTCTGCGCAACCAGGTTGATGCCCTCCGTGGCCCCGCGAACAAATACAATCTCGCGGGAATCGGCAGCATTCAAAAAGTGCTGCACCGTTCTGCGCGCTGCCTCGTGGGCCTCTGTAGCGGACTCCGATAGCAGATGCACGCCGCGATGAATATTCGCGTTGTTATAGGAGTAGTGCTGGGCAATTGCATCGATGACTGCTTGTGGTTTTTGCGCGGTGGCGGCATTGTCCAGATAGACCAGCGGATGCCCGTGCACCTTGCGGCGCAGTATGGGAAAATCCGCCCGTACCTTCTCCACGTCGAAGCTTTCCCGCATACGGGGAATACTGCTTGCAATTGCGCTCATCTTACTTCCTCCCACGCGCGACCCGTTTCCAGCCCCCTGCCGATGGTTGGGTTGACTCCTCCAGGCAGAGATTGATGAATGATGCTTTCGATGTGCGTCCGCGCTGCGCCTTCAGCCATGCGCCCTAGGCACTCCCCAGCAAATGCGAAGAGCAGCAACTTGCGTGCTGAACCTTCCTCGATTCCCCGCGAGCGCAGATAAAACAGCGCCTCCTCGTCGACCTGGCCGATGGTTGCGCCATGGGTACACTTCACATCGTCGGCGTAAATTTCCAATTGCGGCTTGGTGTCGATCTGCGTGGAATCCGACAGCAGGAGGTTGCGGTTGGTCTGCTTGGCATCCGTCTTCTGTGCGTCTTTGTGAACAATGATGCGGCCGTGGAAGACGCCGTGTGCTTCTCCATCCAGGATGCCGTTGTAAAACTGCCTGCTGTTGCAGTGAGGGCTCACATGCTCCAGCAGCATGTAGTTATCCATGTGCTGATGCTGCTCGCCCACGAACAGGCCATTGAGGAGGCACTCGGCTCCCTCACCCGCCAGAACCGGATGAATATTATTGCGCACCAGCGCAGCGCCCAGCAGCACGGAGTGCGATCGCACATTGGCACTGCGGGCCTGCTGTATGCGCAAAGTAGATACGTGGAACGCTTCCCGGTTCTCCCGCTCGATCACATGATGCGACACTACTGCATTCTCTTCTGCCACCAGCTCTGTTACGAGATTCGAAAAGAACACTCCTTCGCCAAGCGAGACATGCTCTTCCACGATGTCCACCTGCGTACCTGTCTCGGCGACAATCAGATTTCGCGGATAGGCGATCTGCGGTTCTCCATTCCCCACCGATACAAACAGCAGGTGGAGAGGCGCCTTGAGCACGGTTCCTTTTGGGATGCGGATGTACGCACCATCTTCGAGAAATGCGGTGTTCAGGCTGCAGAAGGCATCCCGCTGCGTGTTGAGGTAGCGTCCCATGTGCGATTGAAGTGCGACTGCATTGCTCGAAAGCGCCTCTGCCAAACCGCCTGCTTCCACCGTGGCGGCGCAGTCCGCTCTCTCGGAGAGTTGCGGAGCGAAGTGTCCATTCACAAAGACCAGCATGCAAGCCGCACCTGGCATCCTGAAGGGCTCCAGCCTCTCCCTGGCAAATTCGCTGCTGCGATCTGCCGCGGGGCTGAATGTTTCGCGTGCGATCGCTGCCACGTTCGTGAAGCGCCAGTCCTCATCCTTGAGCGTTGGAAAACCCACATCGCAAAAGCGAGCAAAGGCGTTTTGCCTCAGAGTGCGTAGCCAGTCGGGCTGTTGCAGGGTACGGTGCTCGAGTTCGCGGTACGCTTCGGCGTAGCTGCCGAGGCCTACGACCTGTGTGATGGCGCCCATTCACTTCCTCCTACCGCGCGCCGGCTGAAACCGGCTCTATCCAGCCATAGCCCTTGTCTTCGAGTTCCAGCGCCAGCTCCGGTCCACCGGATCGAATGATCTTGCCATTCGCCAGCACATGCACAAAGTCGGGAACGATGTAGTCCAGCAACCTTTGATAGTGAGTGACCAGCACAATCGCGCGCTCCGGGCTGCGCATGGCATTCACTCCTTCAGACACAACTTTCAGCGCATCGATATCCAGGCCGGAGTCTGTCTCGTCAAGAATTGCCAGCTTCGGTTCTAGAACCGCCATCTGCACAATCTCGTTTCGCTTCTTCTCGCCACCGGAGAAGCCCTCATTTACGGAGCGGCTTTGGAATCGCTCCTCCATGCCCAGCAGACGCATCTTCGCGCGCAGAAGCGGCAGAAAGTCGATTGCATCCAACTCCTCTTCGCCGCGATATTTGCGCTGGGCATTCAGGGCTGCACGCAGGAAATACGCATTGCTGATTCCAGCGACCTCAATCGGGTATTGGAAGGCCATGAACAATCCTTCGCAGGCCGCCTCCTCCGCCTTCATCGCCAGCAGATCTTTTCCATTGAACAGCACCTCACCCTGAGTGACCTCATAGGTTTCGCGCCGCGACAGCACCTGTGCCAGCGTGCTCTTGCCGGAGCCGTTCGGCCCCATAATCGCGTGTATCTCGCCTGCGTTGATTGTCAGGTCAATCCCTTTCAGAATCTCCTGATGATTCACACTGGCATGAAGATTGCGGATTTCCAGCAATGCCATATCTACCCCACGCTCCCTTCCAGACTCACGCTCAGCAGCTTCTGTGCCTCTACGGCGAACTCCATCGGCAGCTCGCGAAACACCTGCTTGCAAAAACCATTAATGATCATCGAGACAGCTTCCTCTGATGAAAGTCCACGCTGCCGCAGGTAGAAGATCTGGTCTTCGCCGATCTTCGATGTAGATGCCTCGTGTTCCATCTGCGCGCTGCCGTTTCTTACTTCGATGTACGGGAAGGTGTGCGCGCCGCACTTATCTCCAATCAGCAGCGAGTCGCACTGCGTATAGTTCCGCGCGCCGGTTGCGCCTTTCATGATTTTTATCAGGCCGCGATAGGTATTCTGCCCGAAGCCCGCCGAGATACCCTTCGACACCACAGTGCTGCGCGTGTTCTTGCCAATATGGATCATCTTGGTTCCGGTATCGGCCTGCTGATGATTGTTGGTCAGCGCGACAGAGTAGAACTCGCCTACCGAGTTATCTCCCATCAGAATGCAGCTGGGATACTTCCACGTGATCGCGGAACCTGTCTCCACCTGCGTCCAGGAGATCTTCGAGTTATCTCCCAGGCACTTGCCGCGCTTCGTCACAAAGTTGTAGATGCCGCCCTTGCCATCCTTATCGCCCGGATACCAGTTCTGCACGGTCGAGTATTTGATCTGCGCATCGCCCAGAGCCACCAACTCCACGACCGCAGCGTGCAACTGGTTTTCATCCCGCACCGGAGCCGTGCAGCCCTCCAGATAGCTCACATACGCGCCTTCGTCCGCAATAATCAGCGTTCGCTCAAACTGTCCGGTATCCGCTGCATTGATGCGGAAGTACGTCGAGAGCTCCATCGGGCAGCGCACGCCCTTCGGCACATACACGAACGAGCCATCGCTAAACACCGCCGAGTTCAAGGTGGCAAAGTAGTTGTCACTGTAAGGAACGACAGATCCCAGGTACTTCTCAATCAGGGCGGGATGCTTGCGAACCGCTTCAGAAAAGGAGCAAAAGATAACTCCCTTCTCCGCCAGCTTTTCCTTGAATGTTGTGGCTACCGATACGCTGTCGAATACCGCATCCACGGCCACTCCCGAGAGCCGCTTCTGCTCATCGAGCGATATGCCCAGCTTCTCGTAGGCCATCAGAATCTCCGGGTCTACTTCTTCCAGGCTCTTGCGTCCAGGCTTCTGCCTGGGTGCCGAGTAGTAGACGATGTTCTGATAATCAATCGGGTCATATTTGATGTTTGCCCACTTCGGCTCGGCTTGTGCCCGCTCCAGCGTGACCCAGTGGCGATAGGCCTTCAGCCGCCACTCCAGCATGAACTGCGGCTCTTCTTTCTTCGCCGAGATCAGGCGGATAATATCCTCGTTCAGGCCCTTCGGAATCCGATCCTCGTCTACCGGGGTGATAAATCCCCACTTGTATTCCTGGTTGGTAAAGTCCTGGATCATATTGGCGGTTGTCATTGAACCCTCCCTGTACCCACGGTGATTGCGGTAAGCGCACTTCCCCGGCCCGGCGTCCGTGTTCCCAGTCGTAATGAAGTTGTCAGATCGGAAAGTGTGATGCCCTCCAATGTCTGCTGCAGGGCGCGGCTGATCACGTGGGAGTTATGCTGCACGCCACAGGTGCCTTCCAGCAGGCAATAGCCGGGCGTCGTTGCGCATTCGGTAAAACCGATCGGACCTTCGAGTGCCTCGATAATTTCAGCCACTGAGATCTCTGACGGACAGCGAGCCAGCGCATAGCCGCCCTTGATTCCCCGATAAGAAATCAGCAGCTTGCGATCCAGGAGCGCCTTCAGAATCTTTACGATAGTGGCGGATGGAAGCTGCGTGGCCGCGATAAGTTCCCGCGTCGTATGCAGTTCCGTCCTGGAACAGCCGCCAAGGTACTGCATCACGACTAGCCCGTAATCGGTCAATTTATTCAGTCGGAACATCGCCACTCAAATCTATACTAGATCAGTATAGGTTCAAGCGTACCACTCGCTGCGACACGAATCAAATCGGAGGAGGCGGGTCTTGCGGCCCTTGTATCAGCCTTCTTTATTCGTGCTATTACAAACGGTTATAAGGGGGCAGGCTGACGCCTCCAATAAATATATTTGCAATAGAGCTTTTCGCAGTTTTCGTAAGCTCTCGGGACAGCAGAGCTTTTTTCTGAAAAACTTGATCGTACGTCGATAATCCGCACATAATAATGGGCAATTGGGCTTTTTCCCTCCGCACTGCAGCATTGCTGAACTAGCTGAACCAGCTGAACAGGCATCAGACGTTCGACACACACATAAAAACAAGTTCAGGAATCATTTTCTCGCGTGAAGTGTTGTCGATGTTTCTCATCGGTATCTTGGAGACCAAACGCATGAGATCTATCCGCCAATTCCTGCAATTCGTGTTTGTGCTTGCTTTGTGCAGCCCCGGATGGCCGCAGAGCTCGCTAACCTCTCTCCGCGGAACTGTTACGGACCCCTCGGGTGCAGTTGTCCCCACTGCTGAAGTTTCGCTGGAGAACCCCGCCACGGGCACCAAGGTGTCGAAGACAGCAAATGCTGCGGGCGAATATGTGTTTCAGCAGCTTGTGCCTGGCACCTATACCATCACGGCGAGGGCCAGCGGTTTTGGCGAGCAATCCAAGAAGGCGGAGCTCCTCGTAAATCAGCCTGCCACGGTTAATTTCAGTCTCAGCGTTCAGTCGGCTACCACCACGGTGGATGTCAGTGCGGAAGCGCAGACCCTGAATACTACCGACGCGAGCATCGGCAACTCGATGGATAATGCCATGATTCAGGCGCTGCCGGCGGAGGGCCGCAACGTGCCCGATCTGCTCAGCCTGCAGCCCGGCGTGCTCTATCTTGGACGCGGTATCGACGCGAATACGGATAGCCGCACCGGTTCTGTCGCAGGCGCGCGTTCCGATCAGACGAACGTTACTCTGGATGGCCTCGACGACAACGATCAGGAGGCAGGCTTCGCTTTCACCGGTGTACTGCGCTCCACGCTGGATTCCATTCAGGAGTTTCGGGTAACCACCACAGGCTCCAATGCCGATGCCGGTCGCTCCTCGGGTGGGCAGGTCAGCATGGTCACCAAGAGCGGCACCAATCAATTCCACGGTAGCGCGTATGAATACAACCGCAACACGTTTACCGTAGCCAACGACTGGTTCAACAAAGCCGCGCAGAAGAGCAGCGGCCAGGCAAACGTTCCCGGCAAGCTCATCCGCAACACCTTTGGCGCCGCCGTCGGTGGACCGATCAAGAAGGACAGGCTTTTCTTCTTTGGAAACTATGAAGGTCAGCGCACGGCGGAGAATAAGCAGGTCACGCAGATCGCTCCCACTGCATCCTTCAAAGCCGGCAATATCAGCTATCCAAGCAATGGCAGCACGATCACGCTGAACCGCGCGCAAATTGCCTCGATGGATAGCGAGCCGAATGGGCAAAACTGCACCTACTATGGAACCTGTCCCAATGGCCCGGGAGTTAACTCGGCTGTCCTCGCGTATCTCAACCAGTTCCCCACTGCAAACGGCTCGGCGCTCGGTGACGGATTCAATCTCGGCTCCTTCAGCTTCTCTTCGCCCCACCCAGGATCGCTGAATACCTCGATCGCAAAGCTCGACTATCAACTCAACCAGAGCCATCACCTATTCGTTCGCGGAAACTTGCAGAAGGACACGCAGTCTGGAATTATGCAATTCCCTGGCCAGCCCGCCTCCTCCATGCTCATCGACAACACCAAGGGCATCGCAGCCGGGGATACCTGGGCCATCACTCCGAATCTCGTCAACGATCTTCGCTACGGCTACACCCGCCAGGGATACAGCAACCGTGGAACCGGGCAGGGCGCGTATGTGGTTTTCCGCTTCCTGACCCAGTGGGAGCCGGAAACCCGCAGCACCATTGTGAATGTGCCGGTCCACAACATCATCGACAGCGTCAGCTACACCAAGGGCAAACATAACCTGGCTGGCGGAATCAACTGGCGCCTCATCAACAACAACCGCAGTTCGGATGCAAATTCGTACAGCTCGGGAAATACAAATATCTATTGGATCAACACTGGCGGCACGATTGCCGGGCAGGGCATCGCACTGGACCCCGCCGCACATGGGTTTGCTCCTGTCGATGAGGGCTTCTCGAATTCGTACAGTATCGCTATCGGAGCTCTGGTCGGTCTCGTTCCGCAAACCAATGGGCAATATAACTTCGATGTTGCCAAAGACGGATTGACGGGCAAAACATTGGCACAGGGCGCCTTTGTCAATCGAGACTTCAAGGCCAACGAGTTCGAATACTTCCTGCAGGATTCCTGGCGAGTCCGGTCCAATCTAACCGTGACCTACGGCCTGCGTCAGACTATCCTTCAGGCTCCCTACGAAACGCATGGCCAGCAGATTGCGCCCACCACCAACATGCACAAATGGTTTGAGACGCGCGCAGTGAATGCCGCCAAGGGCATAACCACCCAGCCGGACATCAGCTTTGCCGCCGCCGGTCAGGCCAGGGGATTGAAGCCGTATTGGGACACGCAGAAGGATGCGATCGCTCCACGCATCTCAGTCGCGTATTCTCCCACGCCGCTTACCTCCATCCGCGCCGGGTTCGGCATGAACTATGATCACTTCGGCCAGGGCATCGTCAACAGTTTTGACCAGAACGGATCCTTCGGTCTGAGCACGAACCTCGCCAATCCTGCCGGAGCCTATTCGGTAGACAATTCTCCGCGCTTTACCGGTATCCACGATGTTCCTCCGCTTCAAGGTGTCAACATTCCTTCCGTTATCGCTTATCCCTACACGCCGCCCAACGACGTGAATACCGGCTTCGCGATTACATGGGGAATCGATGACCACCTCAGGACGCCATATGCCGAGACGGTAGATTTCTCCGTCCAGCAGCAACTGCCCAAGGGCTTCATCATGGAGACGGCCTATGTCGGCCGCTTCGGCCACCATCTGATGCAGCAGCTCGATCTTGCGCAGCCGCTCAACCTGGTAGATCCGAAGTCGGGACTGAGCTACTTCCAGGCGGCAACCCTGCTCTCCAAGGCGGTGGATGCAAATGGCGGCGATCCGAACGCGAGCATCGCGGCTATCCCGTATTTTGAAAACATGTTCCCGCAGTGGGCCTCTGACGGCGTCAGCGCCACTCAGAACATCTACAGCCAGTTGTGGGCTTTCAACCGTGGCAATGAGACAACCGGCCTTGCGGTGCTAGACGCATTTTGCGGCGACCTATGCACTCCGAACTTCGACGGAAACGGCCTCTACGAGCCTCGCTTCTACCAGCGCCAATTCTCCTCGCTATACGCCTGGTCCTCCATCGGGAACAGCAACTACCACGCTCTTCAGTTCACTCTGCGCCACGCTATGAGCAACGGATTGCAGGTTGATGCAAGCTACACCTTCTCGAAGTCGATGGACATGGGTTCGGACACGGAGCGCACCGGGGAACTCAACGCGGGGAGAGCCAGCAACAGCGAGATCCTAAACGCCTTCAACACCAGGCTGAACCGTGGGCTCTCCGACTTCGACATTCGCCACCTCATTACCTTTAACTGGGTTTATGAGTTGCCCCTTGGGCAAGGCAAAGCTTATTGGTCCGGGGCAAATTCCTTCGTCAACAGCTTCATCGGCGGATGGCAGTGGTCCGGTCTGGGACGTTGGAGCAGTGGTCTTCCCTTCAGCATCTCGCAAAGTGGCTGGACGACTGATTGGCAGATCGGATCGAACATGGTGCAAACCGGGTACATCAAGATGCGCAAGCACATTGATTCCTCGGGAAGCCCGCAGGTCTTCGACAACCCGGATGCAATCAACAACGGAATTGCCGCAGGCACTCCTCTCCGCTTCCCCTATCCGGGTGAGGCGGGTCCAAGGAACAACTTTCGTGGAGATGGCTTCTTCGGTGTGGATTCCGGTCTGGCAAAGAACTGGAAGATCACGGAAAGGCAGGCGGTTCGGTTTACGTGGGAAGTATTCAACGCGACCAACTCCGTTCGCTTTGATACAAATCCGCAGAGTGCTAATGGTGGCCTGACGACACAGGCGCAAAGCGGAAGCCTTGGCAAGTATGCTTCCACGCTCACCGCGCCGCGTATTCAGCAATTCTCTCTGCGCTACAGCTTCTAGCATTCAGCCTTACACCAACTCGTCTGCCGGTCCGCAACTCCGGGTTGGCAGACGAGTGAATCTTTCCATCAACAACCGCTTCCTGCTTGACTCTCCTCCATGGGCATCCTGATGCATCGCTCATAAAATTGCTTGAAGAATTAGAGTGGTTGGCAAAGGATGCGGCTCGACAGGGCTCGTTTCCACGGAAGGGAACTTATGAAGCCTTCACTTTTCAGATGCATCTGTGCTCTGGCCCTGCTGCTGGCGGCAACATCTCAGCTCCTTGCGCAGCGCCCCCGGCCTACGGGCACTGTAGCCGTCCTCGCTGGCCGATTGATCGACGTACGGACGGGAGACGTCCTGACGCACAAATACCTTATCGTGGAGAAGGAGCGGATCGCGCGCATCGCAGATACTGCTCCTTCCGGCATCGCGGTCATCGATCTCTCCAGATTCACCGTTGTTCCAGGGCTCATCGATTGCCACGCGCACACCCTCAGCGATCCCACATCGCAATCGTGGGCGTCCAGCCTGCGTACCTCCTCTGCCGACGGCGCACTCTGGGGAGTCTATAACCTGCACCTCTGGCTGGAGCATGGATTCACGACGCTGCGCGATGCAGGCGAGCGCGATCCTGCTTACGGCCAAATCGCGCTCAGGAATGCTGTCGAGCGCAGGATCATTCAAGGCCCGCGAATCTATCCGGCTGGCAGTTTTATCTCCGTCACCGGAGGACACGGGGACGGCAACGCGCTTGCGCCGGACATGCCCCTTCCCGCAGGCCCTAATATTGCCGATACCGTCGATGACGTAGATCGCGTGGTGCGGCGCGATATCAAATACGGCGCCGATTGGATCAAGCTCATGGCCACCGGCGGGGTTATGGATCCCATCAGCGATTATCACGTGCAGGAGCTAAGCGAGGAGCAGATGGCGAGAGCCGTTGAGGTGGCGCATCGTGCCGGGAAGAAAGTGATGGCTCACGCCGAGGGGACCGCTGGTATCAAGGCAGCCATCCGCGCCGGGGTTGACTCCATCGAGCACGGCACGATGCTCGACGAAGAGGGCGCGCAGATGATGGAGCAGCGCGGAACCTGGCTTGTTCCCACCCTTTACTGCTTTCAGCATGACATGGAGACGGGCCTGTCCAAGGGCCGCGATCCAGCCAGCTTCGCCAAGGGAACCGAGATCCTCAAGGAGCAGGGACCGGCGTTTCACCGTGCGCTCGCACATCATCTCAAGATCGCCTATGGCGTCGATGACGACGATGTGGATGAATCCGTATCAAAGGAGTTTGGCGCCCTCGTCCGTGGCGGGATGACGCCGCTGCAGGCCCTGCAGGCCGCCACGATCAACGGCGCTAACCTGCTTGGGAAAAGCCAGGACATCGGTACCCTCGAAGCTGGGAAGTTCGCGGATATCGTTGCTGTTCCCGGCGATCCTCTGCACGACATCACAGCCATGGAGCACGTCGCCTTCGTGATGAAAGCGGGCGAAGTGGTGAAGCCTCTTCCGAAGGAGTAGTAAGACTCTTCGCCTTAGTATGTCTTCTTGTGCGCCTTCTTCTTCTGCTCAAGAAACAATGCTTGTTACCAAAGACGATGGCTTGGCATCCTGCAGCAGGAAGGCGCAATGAGGTTATGACGCGCGCATCAGCATCCGTATCACGGCTACTGCTTCTTCCAACTCGCTAATCGGTACACACTCCCGCTCGCTGTGCGCGGTGCGCATGTCACCAGGCCCAAACACCACAACCTCATCCGCGAAGGTCGCGAGCAGGCTGGCCTCCGATGCAAAGGGTATCGAGGTCGCCGCTCTGCCTGTCAGGTTTTCGAGCGCCCGCACCAGCGGGGAATCGGCGTCTGTCTCAAACCCGGTCTGCTGGCGCATCACCTTCATCTCATACTGGCAGCAGGCACCGCCGTTTTGCCGCTGCTCTGCGGTTTTCTTGATGAGCTGCAGCATCACATCCGCAGGCCGTCCGGGAAGCGGTCTCCACTCCAACTGGAATTTGCATTGCCCCGGAACAATATTCTTCGCCGTACCGCCCTGGATGGTTCCCACATTTAGAGTCGTAAATCCCGGACTATAGAAATTGTCCTGCTCCTGCATCAGCTGCGCAGCGTATTGTTCAATCGCCGTGATCAGGCGAGCCGCACCGTAAATCGCCGACTGTCCCTGCTGCGGATGCGCGCTGTGCGCTTCGTGCCCGAGTACCGTGATCTCCGCCACGCAATAGCCTTTGCCTGCACGTGCCACATGCAGCGACGTAGGCTCGCCAATCACAACCCGCTGCGGTTCGAGGAGCCCCGCAGACAGCAGTTGCGAAGCTCCCACGCATCCCACCTCTTCATCTGCCGTCAGCACCAGGCGCAGTCCATCGGCGAAGCGCCCGGCATGGCTCTCGCTGATGGCCGTCAACAAACATGCCAGGAATCCCTTCACGTCGCACGCGCCGCATCCGTAAAGCAGCCCGTCCCTTTCAAAAGGATCGAGTGCCCTGGTCCACGCCGCTGCATGTGGCACGGTATCCGTGTGACACATGAACACCAGATCGACCGCAGGATTTTCTATCTGTTGCCTGGGAGGTGCGGCAATCAGATTCACCTTTTCGATTCCGGCAGCATCGCGATAGGCCGCCAGTCGCGTCTGCCATTCTGCTGCGTGCAGCACCTCGATTGCATAGTCCACCACTGCGCGATTTGAGATCGATGAGACTGAATCTTTACGAATCAAATTCGAAAGGTGTTCGATGACTGTCTTCATCCGGCAACGCTCCCAATTTCGCTGTCACGCCACACCTTCTGGTGGAGATCCCTGTAGCGAGCGAGGATCTCTTCTGCGAGTGCATGCCGCTGCTCTCGCACGACAAACTTTCCATGGACCACGATATCGCGGATCGCCGCGCGGCCCAGGGAGAAGACGAGCAAGGGCAGCAGATCCTCAGCCGCATGGCCCGCAATCGTCACGTCGTTCAAATCCACTGTGAAGAAGTCGGCAAAGGATTGCGGCTGCAGCGTTCCTCCGGGCATGCCCAGCGCGCGCGCTCCGTTCACCGTCGCACAATTCAGGAGACGTGGGGCCAGGTCCTGCCCTTCGATCTGATCCAGGACCGCACGCTCCTGATAGCGGAGACGGAGGTGATAGTCGAGCTCCCGCGCATCTTCCAGCGGATCGATTTGTGCCTGGCTGTCCGACCCAAGAGCTATCGCGATTCCCGCCTGCATCGCCGCGTCCGAGGCGAAGATGCCGTCTCCAAGATTCCGCTCCGTGGTTGGGCAGCAACAGATTGCTGTACCCGCCTGTGCCAGCGCAGCAATCTCTCGTGGAGTGATATGGGTTGCATGGACTGCGGTGAAGTCCGGTCCGAGCAGACCTTCGCGGTTCAGCAGCTCCACCGGAGTCGCGCCGTATTCCCGCTCGCACGCCTCGTTCTCCGCTACCTGCTCCGCCACGTGCATGTGGAGCGGCAGTGTCCTGCTCCGGCTCCACGCAGCAATCTCTTTCAGGTCGTTCAGCGGCACTGCGCGAATGCTGTGCGGAGCCACGCCAAATCGCACCTCTGGAGAGTTCGCCGGATATGCGCCGACAAGCGCATCCATATTCTCCAGAAATCTAGAGGTGGTTTCAAAAAAACGAGTCTGCCCATTGTCGTTCGGCAAGCCAAAACCCGATCGCAGATACGCGGTGCGCAGCAGAACAATCCGGATGCCGACCGACTGCGCTGCAGCAATCACCTGCTTGCTCAACAGGTTTGGATCGTCATACGGGCGTCCATCCAGCGCATTGTGCAGGTAGTGGAACTCCCCGACGGTCGTCGTTCCCGCCAGCACCATTTCGAGGAACGCCATGCGCGCCACATCGTAAACTTCCTGCGGTTCAAGGTTACTGGCGGCGTGATACATCGTCCCACGCCACGACCAGAAGTTCTTCCCGCTCACCACGCGCGACTCTGACTTGCCTCGAATCAGCCGCTGAAAGGAGTGCGAGTGAGCATTCACAAATCCAGGCAACAGAGCTTTGCCGGGCAGGTCGATCACGTTGTCCGCCGCGGCATCCGCACCTGTGGCGATGCTGACGACCACGCCATCGTCCACCAGCAGTCCGGCGTTCGCTACGAACTTGCCATCCGTGTAGAGCAGCTCAGGACGGTAGAGTGTCTTCATCGTTCGCTCGTATCTCCACGGTCTTCCGATTCGTCATCTTGCGGATTGGGCCCACAGAATTTACCCCACAATCCTCTCACCCTTTATCCACACTTCTCGTACAGTGTTTGTTCCCATTGCGTAGACAAGTTCGCGCCAGTCACTGGCCTGCAATATCAAAAAATCCGCCTGCGCTCCCGCTTCGATTCGGCCTGCATCCATCAGGCCCAGTGCGCTCGCGGCATTCACCGTCCCTGCAACCAGGGCCTCCCGCGCGGTCAGTCCATTCAGGCGAACGGCCAGAGCCAGCGCGGCAGCCATAGAGAACAGCGGGCTCGATCCAGGATTCAGGTCTGTCCCCACCGCCACCGCAGCGCCTGCGTCGATCAGCTTGTGTCCGGGTGCAGCCGGCAATCCCAGGTGCAGGGAGACGCCGGGCAGAATCGTCGCAATCGTCCGGCTCCGGGCCAGCGCCGCGAGTTGCTCCGGCCCGCATGCCTCCAGGTGATCGACGCTCAAGGCTCCCTTGCGTATGCCAAGTTCCAATCCGCCGATGCAGTGGAACTGCTCGCTATGCAGCTTGGTTCGCAGGCCTCTCTCTTCGGCGGCGCGCAGCATCAGTTCTGCTTCCTCCACATGCCACGCTTCTCTCTCCACAAAGACATCGACCGCCGTAGCCAGCCTGCGCTTCGCTGCTTCAGGAATCAGCTCCTCCCGCACCTCCGCGACATATCGTGCGCGATTCGCCGCCTCAGCCGGAGGAATATGAATCAGCAATGTCGGCACGATGCGCGCAGGCGTAATCCGCGCAAGCTCGCCGATCGCCTCCAGCATCGCTATCTCGCTCGCCGCCGTAAAGCCGTAACCGGACTTCACCTCGATGCACGTCGCGCCGGAGCGAAGCAGCACATCGATCCGCGGTTTCGCCAGGGCAACCAGTTCTTCGCGAGAGGCCTTTGCTGTGGCGCGAATCGTGCTTCGGATTCCGCCTCCCGCGGCCAGAATCGATTCATAGCTTGCGCCCGATGTGCGTGCGTCAAAGTCGGCCAGCCGGTCGCCGGCCCATACCGCGTGCGTGTGCGGATCGATCAGCCCCGGAACAACCGCGCGGTTCCCCGCATCCACGGTTCTGGCCGCTTCCCCTGCCCAGTCGCACGTTCTTCCTGTCCACAGCACCCGCCCGGCAGCAATGGCGATCGCGGCCCCCTCGGTCGTCTTCAACTCGCCCATCGCGCGGCCGTGCTTCGGCCCGGGGCCCTCCGGCGTTACCAACTGTGAGATTCCCTTTACCAGCAGGTCTGCTTTCATGGCACGCTCGGCAAGTCCAGACCGCGTTGCTTTGCCGTCGTCTTCGCCAACTCATAGCCGGCATCGGCGTGGCGAGCGACTCCCAGTGCAGGATCGTTGGTCAGGCACATGCGCAATCGCTCCTCTGCCTCATCGCTGCCGTCGGCCACGGCCACCAGCCCGGCATGCTGGCTATAGCCCATGCCAACGCCGCCCCCATGGTGAAAGCTCATCCACCCCGCACCGCTCGCAACCCCTGTAGCAAAATTCAGCAGCGCCCAATCCGACACGGCATCGGAACCATCCAGCATCGCCTCCGTCTCGCGGAAGGGGCTCGCCACGGAGCCAGCATCCAGATGATCCCGCCCTATGACGATGGGAGCCTTCAAGCGCCCGTCACGCACCATCTGGTTGAACAGCAGCCCTGCTCGGTCCCGCTCGCGATATCCCAGCCAGCAGATGCGTGCCGGCAGTCCCTGGAAAGCTACCTGGCTGGATGCGAACCCCAGCCACTCCTTCAGACGCTTGTCGTCCGGGAAGAGATCGAGCAGCGCCTGGTCTGTTGCCGCAATGTCGGCAGCCTCTCCCGAGAGCGCCACCCAGCGAAATGGTCCCCGCCCCTCGCAGAACGAGTCGCGGATAAACGCCGGCACAAATCCGGGATAGGAGAACGCGTCGCTCACTCCCGCAAGTCTGGCTTGTGTCCGCAGATTGTTGCCGTAGTCAAATGCCACCGCGCCGCGCCGCTGCATATCGAGAATCGCCTGCACGTGCGCCGCAATGGAAGCCTGCACGCGCACGGTGTATGCGGCGGGACTCTGTTGGCGTAGCGCATTCAGGTCCTCGTCCGCGCGGCAGATGGGCACGTATCCCCAAAGCGGGTCGTGCGCACTCGTCTGATCTGTAACCACGTCAGGTGTAAATCCCCGGCGCACCATCTCCGGCAGCACCTCGGCGGCATTACCCAGCAGTCCCACGGAGACCGCCTCCCGCTGCTGTTTTGCCCGGTGCGCGATCGTTAGCGCCTCGTCCAGCGAGCCGGTTGCCTGGTCCAGGTAGCGAGTCTCCAGCCGTCGCTGGATGCGGCTCGCGTCCACCTCGACGCAGAGGCTGACGCCCCCAGCCAGCTTGATCGCCAGTGGCTGTGCACCGCCCATTCCGCCCAGCCCCGCGGTTACCGTGATCGTCCCCGCCAGCGTGTCGTTGAAGTAGCGTTTCGCCGCGCCGCGAAAGGTTTCGTAGGTCCCCTGCAGAATTCCCTGCGTCCCAATGTAAATCCAGGACCCGGCAGTCATCTGTCCGTACATCATCAGGCCAGCTGCGTCCAGCTTGTCGAACTCCTCCCACGTTGCCCAGTGCGGCACCAGGTTGGAGTTCGCAATCAGCACCCGCGGCGCCAGCCTGTGCGTCTCGACTACCGCAACGGCTTTGCCGGATTGCACCAGCAGCGTCTGATTGTTCTCCAGGCGCTCCAGGGTTTCGATGATCCGGTGGTAGCACTCCCAGTTCCGCGCCGCCTTCCCGCGCCCTCCGTACACAATCAGTTGCTCCGGCTTCTCGGCCACCTCGGGGTCAAGGTTGTTCATCAGCATCCGCTTGGCTGCTTCCTGAATCCACCCCCGCGCGGTTCGAGTGTTTCCCCTGGGTGCGCGAATCGGAGAATAGCCCTGGCTCATTGCATCACCTCGACCGGTTGCGGATTCTCCTTCAACTCCACGCTCGCCAGAAATGCCGATGCATCCTCCATCCGTGTCGATAACACGCAGTCTTCTTTCCACGCTGGCACTTGCTGCCGGAAGCGCCGCCTTGTCTCTTCGAGCGCAGGCGTGCTGGTGTCTCCGCGCAGATCCAGCGCGCGCGTTGCCGCCAGCAGCTCAATCGCGATGACCATCCGCGCCAGCCCCACCGCCTGCTCCAGCTTGAGGGCCGACGTCATGCCCATGCTCACAAAGTCTTCCTGGTTTCCGCTCGTCGGAATGGATCCTGTCGATGCCGGAGCAGCCAGCACGCGCATCTCCGACACCAGAGCCGCTGCGGTTACCTGGGCCATCATCAGCCCGGATTCCAGTCCCGCGTTCGAGGCAAGAAACGCCGGCAACCCCTCATTCAAGCTGGGATTCAGCATCCGCTCCGTGCGCCGCTCCGAGATCCCCGCCAGCTGAAACAGCGAGATGGCGAGGTAATCCAGCGCAAGGGCCAGCGGAGCCCCATGAAAATTTCCTCCCGAGACAATGGCGTCCTCAAAGACCAGGGGATTGTCCGTCGCACTGTTCAGCTCAATCGCAAACACGCGCCGCGCCTCGGCCAGCGTGTCCCACATCGCTCCATGCACCTGCGGAATGCAGCGCAGGCAATAGGCGTCCTGAATGCGGCTCCCCATGCCCTGGCTGCGCGGAATCGTGCTGCCCTGCAACAGGCCAGCCAGGTGACGCGCGCTCAACACCTGCCCGGGATGCGGACGCGCCCCATGCAATCGCGGATCCAGCGCCGCCGAGGTCCCGCGCAGCGCCTCCATCGTCAATGCTGCCGTCGTCTGCGCGGAGTAGAAGAGCCTCTCCATATCGCACAACTGCAGGCACCCCATCGAGAGCATCGCCTGCGTGCCGTTCAACAGCGAGATTCCCTCCTTGCCCTGCAGCTTCAGCGGCTCCAGTCCGGCGCGTTGCAGGCACACCCCACCGGGCAGAATCTGCCCTTCGAACTCTGCCTGCCCTTCGCCAATCAGCACCAGCGCCATGTGTGCCAGGGGGGCGAGATCGCCGCTCGCGCCCACGCTTCCCCGCGAAGGAATCACCGGCGTGATTCCGCAATTCAGCAGGTCGCAGATGCGCTCCGCAATCACCGGACGTATTCCGGAGAGCCCCTTGGCCAGAACATTGGCGCGAATCAGCATCATGCCCCGCACCACGCGCGGAGCCAGTGGGCGGCCCACCCCGCAACTGTGCGAGCGCACAAGGTTTACCTGCATCTGCTCGATTTCGGAGTCATCCAGCCGAATGTCCGCCAGCAGGCCAACGCCGGTATTCAGCGCATATACCGGCTTCGACCCGGCCATCGCTTCTTCGACGCGCCGTCGCGAAGCATTCATCCGCTCCATCGCTGCCGCGGAAATGTGGACCATCGCAGACCGGTCTGCAACCGCCGCCACATCCTCTATCGTCAGGCTCTCGCCATCCAGAACAATCATGGTTTGATGCTAGTAAGCTGGGAGGCTGGCGGGAATAAGGTTTCCACTGTTTTAAGGCTGGTGTGAAGTGGGTTCGGTCGAATTACTAACACAATTCGAAAGAATCGATGGAGAATAGTTCAGAAAGCAAAGGAAAGAGGTCCGCAATGCTAGACGCGGCAAATATCGGCTCCAATATCGACCCCATCGACCGGAAAATCCTGCAGGAGCTGGCTCTGGACGCGCGCCTTCCCTTTGCCGAGCTAGGCCGCCGCGTCGGACTCTCTCCCTCTGCCGCCGCCGAGCGCGTCCGCCAACTGGAGAGTGAGGGCTTCATCCGCGGCTACCGCGCCGAGATCAATTTCGAGGCGCTGGGATTTCCCATTACCGCCTTTGTGCGCCTCACCTGTGATGGAACGCGATACCGCCCCTTCCTGAAGTTTGTTCAGACCCTCGACGCCGTGCAGGAGTGCTATCACCTCACCGGCGGAGACGCGTTCCTCCTCAAGGTAATGCTCTCCTCCGTCGCCCAACTGGAGGAGTTGATTGAGCGCCTGCTGCCCTACGGCAACCCGACGACCAGCATGGTCCTCTCCACCCCCCTCAAGCGGAACCAGAGCGCCCACCTGCTCCACAGTTGAGCGCCTCCCAGCCTGAAAGGCAAAACAGGCCGCCGGATTGTTTTGCCTGGCGGCCTGTTTTTTGACCCTGTCTGCGGGGGGATCCTTACGCAGATATTGTTATCCTGAACGAAGTGAAGCTTTTGGGCCGTGAAGCAAGCACTTCGTCATCCTGCGCGGAGCGAAAGATCAAATCTGCATCACTTCCGCTTCCTTCTTCTTGCTCATCTCCTCGATGCGCTTGATCTCGTCGTCCGTCAGCTTCTGAATCTCTTCCAGGGAGCGCTTCTCTTCGTCCGCCGAGATGGTTTTGTCCTTGGCGGCCTTCTTGATCGCATCGTTTCCGTCGCGGCGCAGATTGCGCAGCACGGTGCGATGCTCCTCCAGCACCTTGTTCAGGTGCTTCACCACTTCGCGGCGGCGCTCCTCCGTCATGGGAGGCACCGGCACGCGCACGATCTTGCCATCGTTCTGGGGGTTGAACCCGAGGTCTGAGGTGCGCAGCGCCTTCTCGATATCCTGAATCACGCTGGGATCGAAAGGCTGAATCACAATCATGTTCGCATCCGGGGTGGTCACCTGCCCCACCTGGTTCAGCGGCATCTCCGAGCCGTAGCAGGAAACTCTCACCTGATCCAGCATGTGGACCGAGGCGCGGCCGGTGCGTACCGATGCAAGGCTTGCCTGAAAGCCCTGGACCGCCTTATCCATCCGCGTTTTGAGTTGGCTGTACGCTTCTTTGAGAACTGGAATTCCTGCCATTATCGAGGCTGCCATGGTTGTCATCTTCCTCGCGCACCGGTTTCAGAGTGCGACTTCGTGGTGCTGATTTTATGCTACTGATTTTATGGTTCTGATTGGCTGGTGCTGATTTGGTAGCTGCAACCTTCCGCCGCGACCATCCAAAGTCCACATTTTACAGACTCCACCGGCCCTGCGTGCAACCCCGCCGGCGACAGTTTAGGCCGGCATCATCGTAATGCCGGTCGCGGCGGCCTGCTCGTGAGCGTGGTAGGACGAGCGCACCAGCGGACCGGACTCCACGTGGGCAAAGCCCATCTTCAGCGCCTCTTCCTTGAGCCAGGCAAACTCCTCCGGACGGTAATAGCGAGCCATCGGCACATGATCCTTCGACGGCCGCAGATATTGCCCAATGGTCAGGATGTCTGTGCGCACTTTAGCCAGATCGCGAAACACCGCGAGCAGTTCCTCTGTCTCTTCGCCGATGCCGACCATCACTCCGGTTTTCGTCACCATGGCCGGGTCGATCTCTTTGGCATATTCCAGCAGCCGCAGCGTCCGTTCATACCGCGCTCCGGAGCGCACGGAGCGATACAGCCTCGGCACCGTCTCGGTATTGTGGTTCAGGATCGCCGGCTTTGCCTCCACCACAATGCGGATCGCCTCTTCCTTGCCCTGAAAATCGGGAATCAGAACCTCGGTGCGGCAGCCCGGAGCCTGCCTGCGAATCTCCTCGATCACCATGGCAAAGGCTCGCGCCCCGCCCACCAGATCATCGTCGCGATTCACGCTGGTGATCACGGCATACCGCAACTGCAGTGCCGCCACTGCCTCCGCCACCCGGCGCGGCTCATCAAAGTCGATCGGCTCGGGCCGGCCCTTGGGAACAGCGCAGTAGCCGCAGCGCCGCGTGCACAGGTTGCCCAGCATCATGAAGGTTGCCGTGCGGTGGTTCCAGCACTCTCCCATGTTGGGACAATGCGCCGATTCGCAGACGGTATGCAGGTCCAGGCTGCGGGCCAGTTTCTTCAGGTCGTGGTAGTTTTCGCCCGACGGCGCGCGAGCCTTCAACCACTCCGGCTTGGGCGCGGGTACCCTGCGTTCCGTATCGATCTGGATCAGTTCCATTGGTCGTGTCCCAGTGGCTATTGTATCGCCTCGATTGCAGAGGCCCCTAGCGCAGGCGGCTCAGCACCTCTGGCCGCACCAGGTAGAGAAAGAAGACCAGGTTCACCACTGCCAGTACTCCCGTCTGCAACTGGTGAAAATGCAGCACGGAATAGACGCCAAAACACATGGAGAGGAACGCCGCCGCCAGCGCCAGCGCCCAGCCCCAGCGGCGCAACTTCAGCAGTCCCAGGCTGCCCGTCGCCAGCAGCGCACTCAGCAGCAGCACTCGCGCCGGGAAATGATGCAGCACCACACCAAATGCGCCAATTGCAGAGAGCGCCATCATCCACAACGCAATCGCCGCCAGTCCTGGCAGCAGATGCGGCTGGTCTTTCGCGTTTGCCGCGCCGCCCTTTGCCGCGCCGTCGATGGAGCCTTCCGTCATAACGTGTGCAGGTACGCCATCAGATTGTCCAGTTGCTGGTCGTTCAGCACATCGGCATAGCCCGGCATCATATTCCTGCCATGCACAATCACCGAACGAATGCGCTCATCGTTCGCCGGAGCTCCCGACGGCATATACGGCTGTTTGTACAATGCCTGCAGCCCCGGTCCATTCAGGCCCCGTGTTGTATTTGCGTAATGGCAGCGCGCGCAGCGTGCCTGGTAAACCTCGTGCCCCGCTGCTTCCTGCGGTGTCAGTTCACTCAGCGGCTTTGAGGGCGGCAACTTCTTGCAACCCGTCGCCAGCACCAGACAACTCGCGGCAACGGCAAACATCCAGCGAATTCGACCCACGAATCAACTCCTAACCCAAAACTCCAGAACGATCTCCTGGACCATCCTCCGCCACGCCGGGATACAGCGCCACGGACTTTGTCACCCCAGCGCCTCTGTCATCCCAAGCCTTGCTGCTTCTCATCCCAAGGCGCCCTTAGGATTTTTGTCACCCTGAGCGCTTCAGGTTTGTCTCCTGAGCCGCTTAAGGTTTGTCATCCTGAGCCACTTTAGGTTTGCCCCTTGAGCCGCTTTAGGTTCGTCACGCTGAGCGAAGCGAAGGACCTGCTTTTTCCCAGTACACCACAGCATATCGCGCCCTGCGCCCCATTCGCTCAACTCCCTCCCCTAATACGCTGCCGCGATAGCCTCCACAATCCTGTCGACCGTGCGGCGCTCCGCGTCGTTTCCGGGCCGCCGGTGGTTGCAGAAAATTGCAAGAATCACCGTTCTCCCGCTCGCCGCGGTTAAATATCCGCTCAGCGCATGGACGCCGCCCAGCGTCCCGGTCTTCGCCTCCAGTCGTCCCTTTACCGGAGACTGCGTGAAGCGCCCCGCCAGCGTGCCATCGACTCCCGCAACCGGCAGAGTTGCGCGATATGCCGCGCCCCACGGCTGTCGGGCCGCATACCCCAGCAGCGCCGTCGTTGCCCGGGGAGTCACCACGTCCTGCGGGGAGATGCCCGATCCGTCATAAAAGAAGAAATCGTCGCCGTCGATCCCTGCATTCAGCAGAAACTGCCGCACCACCCGCGCACCCTCCACAAAGGAGCCTTCGCCAGTCTGCGATCTCCCCAACTGTCGCAGCAGCAACTCTGCATGCAGATTCTGGCTTACCTTGTTGATTACCGTTGCCTCTTCGCTCAGGGGAGGCGAGGTGTGCACGGCCACAATCTCCTCGCCTGCCTGCAGGGGAAAGGGCAGCGAGGTCGTCCCCGCGCCCATCGTCTGAGTCCCAATCGTCTGAACCATCAGCGGCTGCAGCACGAGGGGCTTCCGCACTTCGTCCTCGAACAGCACTGTGCTCGAAGGGGGATTGTATTTCGCCAATGCTGCGCCCGATGCGCTTACGCCACGCTCGTTCAGTGCTGCGCGGAAGGCATTTGCCGCATACTCCGCGGGCTGCTCCACTGCCAATTCCAGGTGGATCGGCCTGGCTTCCGCCGGCACGGAGCCAAACAGCCGCACCCGCATGCTTCCGGCATCGCGCGCTACTCCAAGCTCTCTGTCTGTCCCCGCAGCCGAGGTCGTCCCCGCGGGCTGCCACTCCGCCACATAGTAGGGGAAGCCGTCGCGCCAACTGGCATGGATCGCATCGCCCGCATGCGTGCCCGGCTGCAACTCCAGATCGCTGACATTCTCATCCAGCGTTAGCGCGGAGACGGCCGCTCCATACTCCCACTGCAAATCGTCCCAGCCCCATCCCGTCCCATAGCGTTCGGAGAGGAAGAACGACTCATCTCCGGTGATCGGTCCATTCACCCGCCGTATTCCGCGCCGCGCCACCTGTTCTGCAAGGTCGTCCAGCGCCGCCGTGGCCAGCGGAATCACCGGTGCCACATGGCCGTTCGCCTCTTTTTGATAGGGATAGCTGCGATGCGAGAGGCTGGGGTCGCCCGTTCCTGCCAGCCGCAAGCCGCCCTGCAGAGTCCCGCTCGCGTCGATCGCGCCCTCCCGCACCACGTAGGTCCGGCTTACAAAGTTCGGCCCCAGCAGGGCGAATGCCGCAGCCGTGGTGAACAGCTTGGCGTTCGAAGCGGGCGTGAAGTATTGTGCATCGTTCAGCGCGTAGAGCGGTTGGCCATCCAGCGCGATCACGGAGATGCCCCACTGGGAGCGGCTCACCGCGACATCGCCCACCAACGACTGAATTTCAGACGCCAGGCTTCCCGGTCCAGGAACGGAGGATCGCGGCGCGGGCTGCGATGGCGGAGCCGCCTGCTCGCACCATCCCGCTCCAGCAGCCAGTGCGCACAACAACAACGAAGTGAAGATTTCGAAACGTCTCATGGCTTTCGCGGAGTGTAGCATCTTGTGCCGCTCGCGATCTGCGCATATATGCGTATGCGTGAGCGACACCCGATGGATATGGCACAGGCACCAGCGGAATCTTTAGAATGTCAGAAGATGCCATTCGCAAAACGCAGCAGACTTACCTGGCAGTTGAAGACCCAGTCCCTCGCGCTCGGCTTACGCACCCGCGTCATGGGAATCCTCAACGTCACTCCCGACTCGTTCTCCGATGGCGGACGCCACTTCCGCACCCAAGACGCGATTCAGCATGGCCTCTCCATGCTTTCCGATGGAGCTGACATTCTCGACATTGGCGGCGAATCTACGCACCCCGGCAAGGATCCCGACACCTCCGAAACGGAGCAGGCTCGCATCCTTCCCGTCATAGCAGGGATTCTCAGGGAGCATCCGTCAGCAATCCTCTCGGTGGATACCTACCACGCAGACACCGCCATCGCAGCCATTGATGCGGGTGCGGAGATCGTCAACGATGTCAGCGGCTTTCTGTGGGATGAGGCCATGGCCGCCGCCTGCGCACGCCTTGCCTGCGGAGTCATTCTCATGCACACTCGTGGCCGCCCGGGAGAGTGGAAGCACTTGCCGCCGCTGCCCCACGATCAGGTCCTCTCCCTTGTGCGGACCGAGCTTGCAGAGCGCCTGCGGCACGCCGAAGAGGCTGGTATCTCCCGCGCGCACATCCTGCTCGATCCCGGCTTCGGATTCGGCAAGGCATTCGATGCCAACTATCCTCTGCTTGCTGAGTTGGAATCGCTGCGTTCGCTCGGCCTGCCCCTGCTTGCGGCTCTCTCTCGGAAAGCATTTCTGGGCCGCACTCTGGCAGATCTTTACGGCGGAGCCGATGCCCCGGTGGAGGCGCGTGCCAATGCCTCCCTGGCCGGCATGGTGGCTGCCATCCTCGCCGGAGCCGACGTGGTGCGTGTCCACGACGTAAAGCCCGCGGTAGAAGCGGCCCGCATCGCCGATGCCGTGCTCGCCGCTGCACCATGAAATGCTGCACCATGAAATGAAGGCATGAGACAAGAAAAGGCGCCTGCAATAAAAAAGCTCCCTTCATCCGTGAGGGAGCTCTGCCGTTTTGGGTTGTTTCAGCGTTTCTGCAGGGCGTTCGGGTCGCGCATCCGGCTGGCTTCAAAGCTCACAATCTTCCACTTCCCCAGCCGGTAGTTGTAAACCCTGGTGTAGCGATAGTGGCCGCTGATGTCGCTTGCCCCGTTGCTGCCGTTGATTTCCGCCCGCGAGGTCACCACTGCTGTGTCGCCGTAGATGCGCACCTTGGTGTCGCTCATATCCATCCTGGTGATGCGCATCGTGCCTGCCTTGCGCGACGCCAGCACCTGGGCCTTGGTCTCGATGGTTCCGTTCGCGGTGATCGCGATGTAGTCATCGGCCAGCAGCTTATCCATGTCTCCCACATTGTTGTTGAGCATGGCCTGCCGCCACTGGGATTCGACGGTTTCGATCTCCTTATGCTGCTCGTGCTTATCGCTGCGGTGCGGCAGCACGCCGCCACGGGAGGGGATAGCGCTCAGAAGAAACAGCGTGACGAAGACCAGAATGCAGGCAGTCTCTTGGGGAGTCAGACGACTTGGTGGGGAGAAGCGCATGCACGTATCGGATGGTAGTCCGGCGCGGAAGAGCGCGTCAAAGAGAAACGCCCTCGCCCTCATTGAAACGTGAAACCGCAGAGTAAATCATTTTTCCGCTAACCGTGCCAGGGTTAGCGGATGTGCACCAGCATTTGTGTGGGACAGAGTGATCAGGCGACGGCCGTCAGATTCTCTGACGCCCGCTCCCGCATTAACTGGTAGAGTCCTGCGATTGCATACTTTTGAAAGTGAGGTGACGCGCGGTGAGCCTCCAGGGCTTCCTTGTCCCGATACTGCTCATAGATCAGAATCGTGTCGGGATCGTCCTCGATGAAGTGCGGGATATAGTTGACGCAACCCGGTTCCTGCCGACTCAAGGTCGCAAGGTTCTTGAGAATTTCGACAACCTGCTGCCGATCTTCCCCGGCAAATCGCATGCGAACAGTAAAGGTGACCATGTGCCTCGTCTTCCGTACTCGTCTTCGTGCGTCCCAGCTATTCCTTGCGTCTCTGGATGCTTCCTGTGGCTGCGGATCAGTTGTCCAGGCCGGCTAATGCCGCTTGAAACTCCGGCAACACCATGGTCTGGTCGCGATCCGGTCCTGTAGACACCATCCCGATCTTTGCGCCGCTCTCCCGTTCCTGGAACTTCAGGTATTCCTGCGCCAGCTTTGGCAGCTTATCAAATTCGCGGATTCCGTCCGTCGGCTGCTGCCATCCCTTTAACTTGGTATACACCGGCTTGATGGATTCCAGACCCTTCACGTCCGCCGGCACGACATCGGTAATCTTGCCGTTGATCTCGTAGCCCGTGCAAACCGGAATCTCCGCCAGGTGGTCCAGCACATCCAGCTTGGTCACCACCAGCCATTCCGTGCCATTGACGTGATTGGAGTAGCGCAGCAGAGGAATATCCAGCCAGCCGCAGCGCCTTGGACGCCCTGTTACCGCTCCATACTCCTGCCCGCGGTCGCGCAGCGTATCCCCTGCCTCGTCGAAGATCTCCGTTGGGAAGGGACCCTCGCCCACACGGGTCACATATGCCTTGGTCACGCCGATCACGGTGCCGATGTTCGTCGGACCCACACCCGTTCCCGTCACCGCTCCGCCTGCCGTAGCCGAGGAGGAGGTGACAAAGGGATAGGTTCCATGGTCAATGTCCAGCATGGTGCCCTGCGCACCCTCAAACATCACGCTGCCACCCTCGCGGATCACCGTGTTCAGCAGCACTTCCGTATCCGTCACAAAAGGAGCAACTTGTTCTGCCGCCGCCGCGTACTCCTCATACATCTTCTCCGGGTCCAGCGGATCGGTCCCGAACAGCGCATGGGCAATCGCGTTCTTCTCTTTGCAGGCTGCCTCAATGTGGGTCTTCAAGAGCTTGGAGTCCAGCAGGTCTACCACGCGCAGGCCGCTGCGCGCCATCTTGTCTTCGTAGGCCGGACCAATGCCGCGGCTGGTTGTCCCAATCTTCTGCCGTCCCGGGGCGCTCTCCGCCGCCAGTTCGATCATGCGATGGTAAGGCAGAATCACCTGTGCCCGATTGGAGACGAAAAGCTGCCGGTCGATGTCCACGCCCAGGGCTCGCAGCTTGCCAACTTCCTTCAGCAGCGCGATCGGGTCCAGCACCACGCCATTCCCGATCACCGCCCGGCAATCTGGCCGAAGCACCCCGCATGGAACCAACTGCAGGATAAACTTCTGTCCCTTGATAATGACCGTGTGACCGGCGTTGTGACCGCCAGCATAGCGTGCCACTACGGAGAAACGCTCCGAGAGCACATCGACAATCTTGCCTTTACCTTCGTCGCCCCATTGGGCGCCCAGTACGATCGCGGTTTTCGCTCGCATGAAATTCCAATACTCAGATTTCAATCTGACACACGTACCCGCCACGTCTCTGTTTCTGCTCAAGATTCCTGCAGGAGTTCGTCGGTGCAGATCCCCACACCAGGTTGGATGTCGTGTGACTCTTTGATGATATAACGCATACACCCCCCATGGACAGGGAACCTTCTGCCCCTCTCCGGTTTCGCCCATCCCTTGCAACAAAGCGTCTGAGAAGAACCGGCATCTGAGAATATAAAAAGATCCCCGAGCCTGAGAATATAAAAGATGCCCGAACTGCCCGAAGTTGAAACTGTCGCCGCAGGAGTCCATGCCAAGGTCGCCGGAGATGTGATCCAGTCCGTTTGGTTCAGCTCCCAGCGAGAGCCATTCAAGACGCCTGCCACCGAGATGGAAACCGTTCTCGCAGGTCGCCGCATCCTTCGCGTGCACCGTATCGGCAAACATATCGTCTGTGATCTTGGCTCTGGCAAGGGCCGTGGCAGCGCGCACGCGCATGTAGAAGCCCAGTGGATTGTGCACCTTGGCATGACTGGACGGCTTCTCGCCTGTAGCCCCGACGACCCCGTGGCTCCCCACACCCATGCCGTGCTGGAACTGGCCTCGGGGCGTGAGCTGCGCTTTGTCGATCCTCGCCGCTTCGGACGCCTCTCCCTTCATCCTATTAAGTCAGTTAAGGGAGAGGAGGGGGGAGCGTCCTCTGGCTTCCATGGCACGGGCCAGGAGCCTCTTTCTATTTCACCGGAGGCGTTTGCCTCCCTCTTCCATAGCCGCCGTACGCCCATCAAGGCGGCCCTGCTCAATCAGAAGCTGCTGCAGGGGGTGGGCAATATCTATGCGGACGAGAGCCTCTTCCACGCCGCCATTCGGCCGCGCCGGTTGGCTTGCCGGCTTACCCGCGCCGAGCTGGGACGCCTCCACTCCTCCCTCGTCAAGGTTCTGCGCGAGGCAATCGCCCAGGGCGGCTCCTCTGTGTCGGATTATGTGGATGCCAATGGCGCGCGGGGGTTCTTTCAGCTGCAGCACCACGTCTACCTGCGGACCGGGAAACCCTGCTTCGTCTGCGGCACTCCCATCCGAAGAATCCTGATCGGTGGCCGTGGGACGCACTACTGTCCGGCCTGCCAAAGCTGACCCGCCATTCCTGAAAACTATGGATTTACGGAAATTTAGCTCCTCGGAGTCTTCCAGAAACGGAAGAATCGCAAAGCCATCCATGCGCCAACCTTAACAAAACAAATAAAGATGGAAACGGCAGTGCGATTGCAGTATAGAGCGACAGCCAGTGACGCACACTTTAGAACCCTGGCAGTGAATAATGGGTCGAAGTGTGCGGATGGGTTCGAAAGCTATAGATCGGGATGCCAAGTCGTATCCCGGCACTGCGAGAATCCAGACAAAATTTTCGGGAGGCCAGCGACAGGCCATCAGGGATAGTCAGAGAAAGCCGCCACAGAGGCGGCTTTTCCGTTGGACCCGTCCGTAAGCCTTCTTGATCCAGGACCCGTGCCCAGAGTAGGTTCTCAAACAAAACAAAATGCGCTTGCCACGCATCTGGAGAACGGGTACTATCAGTATTGCCATTGCCTATCGAGCGGCTGACGCCACCGCATTGCGCGTGGAAACTCGCCGCGGTTCTCGAGAGTCAAAGAAGAATTCAGCTATCGCTCTTCATCCAACGCCTGAGACCGACTGCATCTGGACCAGGTAAATTTCCGCGGTGAAGCATCGTTTGAATGCGAGTTGAAATAGCGTTGCGTAACGTTCCATTAGAAAAAACGCCTCTGCTCAGTACGGTTCCTTCCCGACGCGCCCATGGCACGCAGGTTGAGCTGACCCTTTGGCGGCAACACTGTGTTTTGGAATCAATCTGAATAGCCGGCGGTTACATAGCAGAGCGGCAACTCTCTCGCCGGTTCAAGTGGCAACAACAGGTATCGCACCAGGAAGTGCAAGCATGACAACAGAGCAAAACGAGCCCCAGGCGCCGCTGGCGCAAGGGCAGGCCCCACAGGGGCAAGCGCAGGGACACCGTCGCCGCCGCCGCCGCCGCAAGGGACAAAGCGGAAGCAATCCAGCCAAAAGCCAGTCTGCTCCCCAGGCAAACGGCTCATCTCCCCAGGCCAGCCGGCCACACCCTGCAAACCAGGGACAAAAGCCAAAATCCCAAGGCAGATTCTTCCAGAAGAAATCAAATCCCGGGCAGGGACAGAACAATGCCAATCCCGGAAACGGACAGGGAAGCCGCCGCAAGAGCAAGCCTCGTCGCCAGCAGGTCTTTGTTGGCCCCATGGATCACAGCTATCGCACGGTGAATGGCAACCTGGCTGATGGCCCGCCCTCTACCATCGAACTGCGAAATGGCAATGGCAACGGGAATGGCTCCTACTACACGGAATCCGCTCCAGCCCTTCCGCCAGCCGTCATTCGCGAAGATGCCCCCACCCGCATCTTCTGCTTTATCGATGACCTCTTTTTCCTTGCCAAAATTCAGGAGACGGCGCGCAAACTCGGCGTCAAGGTCGGCTTCGTCAAGGCGGAGAAGGACATAGTGGCCCGGCTCAGCGATACACCGGAAGACGAGCGTCCTTCGCTCATCATCTTTGACCTGAACAATGCCAACGCCAAGCCGCTCTCGCTTATTCCCAAATTCAAGTCAAAGCTCAAGAAGGGTACCTCGGTGATCGGATTCCTCTCCCATCTCCAGAGCGACCTCAAGGCCAAGGCTATTGAGGCGGGCTGCGACACGGTGATGCCGCGTTCGGCGTTCTCGCAGAATCTTCCCAACCTTCTGCGCCGCCACGGCCTTACCGAAGAGCTTGAAGTGGCCGAAGCCTAAGTTCCTGACATGCTCTAAAGCCATCCAGGCTGGGGAAAACCGAAGCGCTCCTGTAAAAGGGGCGCTTTCGTTTTGTCCCCAACCGCCGCCAATTGCTCTAAAATTAATTTCATGTCTTCATCGATGCAACTTCCTCTTGCCCAGGTCGATCCGCAGATCGCGGCTGCCATTGAGAACGAAACCCGACGTCAGCACGAAGGGCTGGAGATGATTGCCTCCGAAAACTTCGTCAGCCAGGCCGTGCTCGAAGCCGCCGGTTCCGTCTTCACCAACAAGTATGCCGAGGGGTATCCCGGCAGGCGTTACTACGGTGGATGCGAGTATGCCGACCTCGTCGAAAGCCTCGCCCGCGACCGTGCCAAGGAGATCTTCGGCGCCGAGCACGTGAATGTGCAGCCTCACTCCGGCTCCCAGGCCAATGCCGCTGCCTATATGTCCGTCTTGCAGCCCGGCGATAAGATACTCGGCCTCGATCTGGCCCATGGCGGCCATCTCACGCACGGGCATAAGCTGAACTTCTCCGGCAAGCTTTACCACGTGGCTTCCTACGGCGTTCGCCGGGATACCGAGGTTGTCGATTATGACGAACTCGAGCAGATCGCGGAGCGCGAGCACCCCAAACTCATCATCGGTGGCGGCAGTGCTTATCCCCGCCTATGGGATTTTGCCCGTATGCGCCAGATCGCCGATAAGGTTGGAGCCATCTACCTGGTGGATATGGCGCACTTTGCCGGACTGGTTGCCGGCGGCGTGCATCCTTCTCCCGTGCCCCACGCGCACATCGTCACTACAACGACCCATAAGACGCTCCGCGGTCCTCGCGCCGGCATGATCCTTTCCCAGGCGCAGTTCGCCAAGGAGATCGACCGCTGCGTCTTCCCTGGCCAGCAGGGAGGTCCGCTGGTGCACATCATCGCCGCCAAGGCAGTTGCTTTCCATGAGGCGCAACAGCCGGAGTTCAAGCAGTACGCCGCGCAGATCGTCAAGAACGCCAAGGCGCTCGCCGAGTCGCTGAGCGCTGAGGGCTACCGCCTGGTTGCTGGCGGCACGGATACCCACCTCATTCTGATGGATGTCTTCGTCAAGGGTATCCTCGGTAATGAGGCCGAGTTCGCGCTGGGCGAGGCCGGTATCACGGTCAATAAGAACGCCATTCCCTACGACACCAATCCACCGATGAAGCCAAGCGGCATCCGCA
This sequence comes from Acidisarcina sp., assembly GCA_035539175.1. Lineage (NCBI taxonomy): Bacteria > Pseudomonadati > Acidobacteriota > Terriglobia > Terriglobales > Acidobacteriaceae > Acidisarcina > Acidisarcina sp. The sequence continues at coordinate 771,572 of DATLIY010000008.1, forward strand.
TCGGCACGCCCGCGCTCACCACCCGCGGCATGAAGGAAGCGGAGATGAAGATCATCGGCAAGTGGATCACCGAGGCGCTCAATCACCGCAGCGATCCCCAGGCCCTTGCCCGCATCAAGCGCGATGTCCTTGCCCTGGCCGAGCAGTTTCCCCTCTATAGCTGGCGCCGGACGCCAGAGGCAGTCGCCGCCAACTAACCGGCGATTCGCTTTAATGCCCACAGAGGCCGGATGGCGCATGCCGCTCGCCGGCCCTCTTTTTTGAGGATTGTTTTTATGCCGCGGGCCGGGCTGCCGGTCCTCGTGATTTAATTCCTCCCATGCATCTCACCGGGACGTTGATCCTGCTGATTTTCTCTGTTCTTGCCGCGGCGCTGCTCTTCCTGCTGGTGCATCTCACCAGCCTCGGCCATCTCATTCACACTCATATTGCAGACCGGCCGCGCCGCAGAATGTTCTACGCCTCGGTCAGTTTTTTCGTTACCTTTTCCGGGTTGCGCCTGCTGGTCTTCGCCATCGTGCACCACGTGGGCCCCTTTCACTGGGTGGAGATCGGTGGCCGCCATATCCATCACCTTGTCTGGGGAATCCTGCTGCTGCTTGCGCTCGGCTATGGCTGGCTGGCGGAGATTGACCAGGGCGACAGTCCGTCGGTTGTCCTGCTCAGCCGTCTCATGTCCGTGATCTATGGTGTGGCCGCCGCGCTCACGCTCGACGAGTTCGCCCTGTGGTTCAATCTTGAGGACGTGTATTGGGCCCCGGAAGGCCGGGAGAGCATCGATGCAGTCATCCTCTTCGGCTCCCTGTTGTCGATCGCTGCCTGGGGCGCGCCGCTTTTTTCCGCCCTGCTCAGGCCGCGCAAAGTCGCGCAAAAATAACCGGGAGCGTCCAGGCCTGGTTGCAACAATATCCAAAGCAGTGGAGCGGAGGGAGCCAGAACGGCGGCCTTCGCTGATAAGATAGCCTTGCAGGCGGGCTGGGCGGTCGCTGCCGGGACGCGCAAGCGCCTCGGGAGAGGAAAGTCCGAACTCCGCAGGGCAGTGTGCCGGATAACGTCCGGGATTCCGGCTTCAAGGCCGGAAGACGGCCAGTGCCACAGAAAAAATACCGCCGGCCGCGCAAGCGGCAGGTAAGGGTGAAAAGGTGCGGTAAGAGCGCACCGCCCCGGCTGTAAAGTCGGGGGCAGGGTAAACCCCACACGGAGCAAGACCAAATAGGGAGGGAATTCGCGGCTTGACCCACTGCCGCGAGTGCGTGCCGGCCCGGCGCGCCCAGGCGGGTCGCCACCTGCAAAGGTGGGCGCCGAAACCTCCGGGTAGGTTGCTGGAGCGCCGCAGTAATGCGTCGCCTAGAGGAATGACCGTCCTCGACAGAATTCGGCTTACAGGCTCGTCTGCGAGCCCTGGCCCCGCGCCCCGGAAACGAGGCCGGGGCCACCGTCTTCCTCCCACAGTTGCCACGCCGCGGTCTTTTTTGCTCCCTGCCTCGTCCATGTCTGCAGCGAATCAGTGCCATCTCTGCAACAATCAGGGAACCGGGAACTCAGCCGTAGCGTACCTTCCAGAGGAGAAGTGTCTGCTCTGCCGATTGAGCCATCCGAGACAGCTCTGCATATCGCAACGATCCGGGGTGCGCTGGCTAAACCGATCGACCGGCTATACCAGGCGCAGGAAGTGCCAGGCATCCTAACGCAGCTATGAATATTTTTGAGGCAGTCAAAATATCGCTGAAGTCGCTCTGGGCGAGCAAGCTGCGCTCCATCCTCACGCTGCTCGGAGTCGTCATCGGCGTTTCCTCGGTCATCGCCGTGATCACGCTGGTCAATGGAGCGAATAAGTTCGTCGCCACCAAAATATCCGGCTATGGTTCCGATACCTTCACCATCAAGAAGACCCCCTCCGTCATCACCAGCGGGGAAGAGTGGCTCAAGTTCCAGAAGCGCAAGAACATCAAGATCGACGACTACAATGCCATCCGCGAGAACTGCAAGCTCTGCATCACTACCGGAGCGATGATCGGCGACACGACCCGCGTCGTCTATGGCAAGCAGTCCAGCACCGGGACCAACCTTCGCGGCTGGACGTGGACCATGCCCGGCATCTCCAACCTCAACGTGGTGGAGGGCCGCTCCCTAACCGAGATGGACGAGAAGCAGGCCCTGCACGTCGCGATCATCGGGTATGACATCATCGATAACCTCATGCCGGGCATCGATCCCATCGGCAAGGAGATTCGCGTCGATGGCGTCCCCTACACCGTCGTTGGAGTTGGCGAGCGCCAGGGAAAGACCCTCGGCAACAGTCAGGACAACTACGTCGATATCCCGCTCTCCAGCTACATGCAGACGCATGGCACGAACACCACCATCGACATCTATGCCAAGGCCGGCACTGCGCCCGGTGCGCTCTCCAATGCCTCTGACGAGGCCCGCGTCATCATGCGCGCGCGCCGCCACGACGCTCCCGGCAGCGAGGACAGCTTTTCGGTCGAGACGAATGACACTTTTGTCGGCATCTGGAAGAGCATCAGCTCCACCTTTGCCGCCGTCGTGGTCGGCATCGCCTCCATCTCCCTGGTCGTTGGCGGCATCGTGATCATGAACATCATGCTTGTCTCCGTCACCGAGCGCACCCGCGAGATCGGCGTTCGCAAAGCCCTCGGGGCAAAGCGCAAAGACGTCATGCTCCAGTTTCTGATTGAGTCCGGAACCATGTCGATGATTGGTGGGATCATCGGCGTCATGCTTGGCGTCGGCACCGCCAAGGCCATTACGCTGATCGTCGGTTTTCCCACCGACGTGCAGATCTGGTCGGTTCTGCTCGGTCTATTTATGGCCACCGCGGTGGGCGTCTTCTTTGGCGTCTACCCGGCTCGCAAGGCCGCCACATTGGATCCTATCGTTGCGCTTCGGTCGGAGCTGTAGGGCATGAAAAACAGAGGCTCTGTGAAAGGGAAGCATGAAGCTGAGTGACTCCAGGGAAGCCGTCCGTATGGCGCTTGAGACCTTGCGTACCAACAAGCTGCGCTCCGGGCTCACCATCCTCGGCATCGTCATCGGAGTCACCACCGTCATTGCGATCTCCTCGGTCATCAATGGTCTCAACAACAATATTCAAACGCTGGTCAACTCGATTGGCACGAACATTATCTGGGTCTTCCACATGCCGGTGATCGGCGTGCGCCCTACCACCGAACAGCTCAGCCGCAAGAAGCTCACGATCGAGGATGCCGAGGCCATGAAGGCTCTGCCCCACGTCGTGGCTGTTGATCCCAGCAAGACGTATCAGGATTTCCGCTTCAACCTGGGTAGCGTCAGCCTGAAATATGGGAAGAAGAAGCTCCAGCACACCATTCTCTTTGGCACTACGGCGGCAGTTTCCGACGTCAATGATCTTGTCCTGACCGCTGGCCGCATGTACAACGCAGATGAAAATGTGCGGCGAGCCAACGTCGTCGTGCTCGGCCACGATGCGGCAGAGGAGATCTTCGACCGCGAAGATCCGCTGGGCAAGGAAGTGAATATCGACGGCGAACTCTTCACCGTCATCGGCGTGCTCGACAAGCAGAAGCGAGCCTTCGGCACGGGCAAGAATCCCAACGACAACAGCGCCTATATGCCCGTCTCCTCCTTCAATAAACTGCATCCTGAAATCAAGGACGTCTGGATCAGCGTCAAGTACGACGATCCGGCAAACAAGGCCCTCGTCCAGGATGAGCTCCGCGAGCTTCTCCGGCGCCGGCGCAAGATCCGCGTCGAGCAGGCGGATAACTTTGAGGTCTTCAGTCCCGACGCAATCACCCGCCTGTGGACGCAGATCACCAGCGGCCTCTTCGGATTCATGATCGCCGTCTCCAGCGTCGGCCTGATGGTTGGCGGCGTCGGCGTGATGAACATCATGCTGGTCTCCGTCACCGAGCGCACCCGCGAGATCGGTGTCCGCAAAGCCATCGGAGCCACCAAGAAAAATGTTCTGCTCCAGTTCACGCTGGAGGCGATAACCCTCTGTGCCGTGGGTGGCGTCCTCGGTGTCGTGGCCGGAGCCATCATCACCTTCATTGTCCGCATGGCTATAGCCTCGCTTCCCGCATCCATGTCCGGGGTGTGGGCGTTGATCGGTTTTTCGGTCTCCTGCGCGATCGGCCTGCTCTTCGGCATCTACCCGGCATGGAAGGCTGCGAGCCTCGATCCCATTGAGGCTCTTCGTTACGAGTAGTGCGTCAGTTAAACTGTGAACTGACTCTATGCTTGCAACAGCGGTGGAAGCCATCACGACCGTACTGACCTTGTCGGGCCTGGGTTACTACCTGCTCGCCTTGTGGAGCGCGCGCGACTTCCACCGCAGCCTCTCCCGGCCCCAGCCTGTCTTTCATCCCCCGGTCAGTATCCTCAAACCGGTCAAGGGACTCGATCCCGAGATGTATGCCAGCTTTGCCAGCCACTGCCGCCAGGACTACCCCGGCGAGTATGAGATTCTCTTCGGTGTAAGCAGCATGGACGATCCTGCCGTCGCTGCCGTCCGGCAACTGCAGGCCGAGTTTCCCCAGCGGGAGATCCATCTCATCCTGTGCCCGGAGATCCGCGGGGCCAATGGCAAGGTCAGCAACCTTACCCAGATCCTTCCGCATGCGCGCTACGACTATCTGCTCATCAACGACAGCGATATCAAGGTAACGCCGCAATATCTGTCGCGCATCCTCGCGGGCTTCCAGATGCCGCAATCGCCCGAAGCCCGGGTCGGCATGGTCACCGCTGCCTATCGTGGCCGCGCCGCAAAGACCATTGGCTCCCGTATGGAGGCGCTTGGTATCTCCACCGATTTCATCGCCGGAGTCCTTACCGCGCGCAAGATTGAGAACGGCATCCACTTCGGCCTGGGCTCAACTCTTGCCGTTTCCCGCGAGGCGCTCGACGCCTCCGGAGGGCTGCTGCCCCTGGTCGATTACCTGGCCGATGATTTTGAACTGGGACTTCGCATCGCGAACGCGGGCTATCAGGTTGTCCTCAGCACTGAGGTGGTGGAAACCTTTCTGCCCGCCTATGACTTCAGCCATTTCCTCGCGCATCAGTTACGCTGGTCTCGCAGCACCCGCGATTCGCGCAAACTCGGCTATGCCGGCGTGATGTTTACGTTCGGCCTGCCCTGGGCCATCGCCAACATCATTGCCTCAGGATGCAGCCTGCCCAGCCTTGCGATCTTCAGCATCACCCTGGCCGCACGTGTCGCCCTTGCGCTCAACGTCGGTGTCGGCATCCTCAACGACCGCCAGGTTCTGCGCGATCTGTGGCTGCTGGTGCCGCGTGACATTGCGGGCCTTGGCATCTGGATCTGGAGCTACGCTGGCCACACCATCGCCTGGCGCGGAGAACACTTCTATCTGCGCAACGGCAAGCTGGAACGCCTGACCCCGCGCGCCGAAGCCTAGCGGCCTGTTAACCCTATCTGAGCGGGGGCGACGGGAGCCGTTTTTTTAGAGTTCTTGGGGTGAGGTTCGCCGCACAAGGTGTCTGCTAGAGACGAAGGACAACGAAATCAGGAAAATCAGCTAGGTTTTGTCATCCCGAGCCTCATCTAGTTTTGTCATCCTGAGCGAAGCGAAGGATCTGCTTCATAACGCAAAAACCGCGCCATACCTCGTTGTCATCCCAGGAGGGTGGACCCGTCAAATTCAGCCCCTAAAATTCGGCTCCGCCCGAGTTGGGTTCGTTACTGACAATCTCTTTGCCGCCGCTCTTCGCTACCACGTAACTCGGCCCCGGCACGGGAGGCATCTTGCCTGCCTCGGTAAACACGAAGACCCGCTCCGGCCCGTTCCATCGTTCTGCCAGCCAGTCCTCGTGTTTGAAGATGTCCGGTGCATCGGAGAAGAACGAGCCATACCAGAGATTTGAGCTTCTGCCGTTCAGGATGTAGACCTGTCGATCCAGGTAAAACGCAACCGACGATCCGGCCTCATACTCGCTGTTCAGCACCACGAGATCTTCTGGAGCCAGTTCGGCGCGAATCGCCAGCGCCAGCACCTGCGACGAGAGCACCGGCGAAAAGATCGCCAGCGCGATGTGCGCAGCGATCAGGATCCCGCACATCATCCCCACCAGGAAGCAGTTTGCGAGTCGCCGCTTGTCCTTGAAGCGCAGCCACAGGTTCGTCATGGTTCCCACCACCAGCGACAGCGCCACCAGCACCAACGGCAGCCGGAAGGCTCCCATTGCATCCAGGTTCAGATCGAGAAAGTGCCCAAACGACAGGGCATAGTCCTCGGGATGCTGGTTCAGCAGGGTAGAGAGATCGGTTCCCGGAGCTGGTGTATGCCCCCGCAGCGCAAGGTAGATTGCCATTCCCGCGCCAACCATGCCGAAGGCAAACAGCCATCTTGCAATGCGCAATCCGGTTTCGCCCTGTACCTCTTTCTCGTCGGCGGCCAGCCAGCCAGCCGCCAGCAGCGCCACCGCCGGCAACGCGGGCAGCACGTAGTACTCCTGCCGCGTGGAGAAGCTGAAGAAGAGCATGATCACCAGGAACCAGAGCGTCAGAAAGACTCTGCGCTGATCCGCTCGGTCGAGCGGCTGCCTGGCCAGAGCCTTGCGAAAGGGAACCCGCAACAGCGGCCGGATCGCGAAGGCAAACCACGGCACCATCCATATCAGCAGCAGGCCCCAGAAAAGCAGCAGGGGCACCGTGTCGTAGTCCCGCGGAATCCGCAGGTTCAGGAAGCGCAGCACATGCTCATTGACGAAGTAAAACCAGAAGAATCCCCGGACGTTTCCCTGCGTCGGCAGCAGGCCCACGGGGTGCCCCTGCGTGGGATTCGCCAGCCCCGCCAGAATGTGCCATGGCACCGCGATCAGCAGGAAGACTACGACGCCGACCGCCACGTGCCAGCGAAAGAGGTGCTTCAGATTGCGCGTGATCAGCAGGAAGAGGAACACCACGGCCAGCGGAAACAGGATGCCGATGATGCCCTTCGTCAGCACATTCAGGGCGCAGGCGACACCAAACCCGACAGCGGTCCATAGGGAAGGCCGCTCCTCATACAGGGACCGCCAGAAGAAAAACATCGCCAGCGTCATCCACAGGCACAGCATGACATCCGGCAGAATCAGGTGGCCAAAGATAAAGATGCCGACCGAGGTCATCAGCAGGAGTGCCGCGTAGAAGCCTGCCGCGGTGTTCGCGAACATTCGCTCACCCAGCAGAAAGATTACGAAGAACAGGGCCAGCGAGTAGAGCGCCAAGGGCAGGCGCGCGGACCAGTCCGACACTCCGAACAGGCGGAAGCTTGCCGCCATGCTCCAGTACATCAGCGGAGCCTTCTCGAGGTAGCGGATGCCGTTTGCGTGCAATGTTGTCCAGTCGTGGCTGACAACCATCTCACGCGCCACCTCGGCATGCACCGAGTCCGCGTCGTCCAGCAGCGGAGGAACAAACAGAGAGAACGAGGCGTACAACAGAACCCACACACCCAGGATTCCGAGAAGAAGCCGCTTTGCCGTTTTCAGTGCTGCCATCGAGGGACTCGCTCCGTACGTCAGACTGGCAAGCCAGTCCCGCCGATTATAGATTCCGCCGTGACCAAACGCCGAACATTACAGGGCTTCTACTTCGCCGTGACCTGAGCCCGGCTTCCCCCATTCTCGTCCCCATTCTCCGGCATCTCTTCCTCCACCACCAGCTCGTCCACGGAGATGTCGAGCAGGGTTCCCAACTCGTGAAAGCTCGCGGTCCACAGCTCCCGGTCGATCGGAGCCAGAGTCGCAACCTCTGCGCGGGAGATCATCAGAGTGTCATGCCAGATGTTCTGCGCCTGCCATAGGTTCAGTTCAAACGGCAACACCCGCAGCGCACGGGCGATGACCACCGCGTTATTGAGCGCGGTCGTATCCATCGGTTTGGCGTGCAACTGCACCATGGCGCGCTTCATGCGTTGATCGGCAAGATAGCTCAGGAGGTTGGTATCGAGCGTCACCACATCGGCGGCTGCCTGGCCCAGCAGCGAGCGCATCTGGATCGCATCGATCGGATCGCTCTCCAGAGCGTTCCGCAGTCCTGCATTGATGGCAAACCCTGCTGCCAGGCTGAGTGCCGGGGGCTTCGGCAAGCCGCTTTCGCTCAGGAAGTGCAACAGCGAGGCATGCGCCTCGTAGATCGTGCAAAGACTGTTCTCTACCTCCCGCAGGGTGGAGTTCAGAATCAGTTGCAGAATGCGTCTCTGCTCGTCGGTAAACAGCGAGGTCAGCGAATAGCCCGCGGTGCCGAAGTAGCGGTCGACGATCCGCACCACCTGGGGCAAATCTGCATGCAACGCTGCTGTTTGCACGCTTTCGAGAAGCCGCGCGTACTCTTCGGCTTCCCCTGTGTAGCGCCTGACTCCCGCGCTGATGTTCTGGTCGCCAAAGTGGAGCACGGCAAAGGAAAGATCCTTCCACTCGCAGGTGATCCTTGACGTCACTCGCGCCCGGCCCACCACCACCCGGCCATGGCCGGAGGTAAGGACCTCGTAGGCCTGGCGGTGAATCTTGTAACAAAACAGCTGCGTATCTTCCGGGTAGGTGTCGAACACCGAACTGATGGCGTAGTGGGCGCCCACTTTCTCCAGGTCTACCTGCATCTTCTTCACTCTGCGCCGGTAGATCTCGAATCCATCGCCTTCCTTGGGATCGTTGCTCTTCGCCTCCCGCAGACGGAGCAGGAATTCCGTCTCCAGCAGCGCCCCTGTCTCGGGAAAGATCTCGCTGGCCAACTGAATCATCCGGCTCGCATAGGAGATGACCTGCACCGTCTCAATGCCGGAGATGTCATCGAAGAACCATCCGCAGCTGGTATACATCAGCTGCGCCTGCCGCTGAATCTCCATCAGCTTCAGAGCGGTTATGCGATCGCTTTCCGAGAGGCGCGCCCTGCCATACCGCGCAAAAAATCGCTCCACAGAGGCTCGGCTGCGATCGAGAATCACATCAATATACGCATCCCGTGCCGCCCAGACATCCTCGAACAGGCGGTCGCCCAACTGCCGGGTTGGCGCAATCACCGCATCGCGCAGCGCGTCCAGCGCCTCTCGCAGCGGCTTGCGCCACTTCTGGTTCCACCCCGGGTGGCCGCCATTGCAGCCGCAGTCGGAGCGCCAGCGCTCGACACCGTGGGAGCAGCTCCAGCTTGTGTTTTCCACGATCTGCGCCTCATACGTCGGCGGCGCAATGGTCAGGTACTCCCCATAGTTGGTCAGCTTCGCCCACTGCTGATCCTCAATCGACTTCAGCGCATACGAGAGGGCCATCTCCCCATGGCGATGGTGGTGCCCATAGCTCTCGCCATCGGTAGCTACATGCACCAGTTGAGGACCAGTGGCATCTTCAGCGAAGCCCTCCATCAGCCGTGCCGCAAAGGCCTCTCCGCTGTTCAGTAATCCTTCAAAGGCAATCGCCCGGGATCGCGGCCCGTCGTAGAAAAACACCGCGAGGCTGCGGCCGCTGGGGAAGCGCACCAGGTAGGGCATGGTCGTGTCGACCGTTGCGTGAGGGGTCTCCGTCCACTCAGCCTCTTCCGCCTCGCCGATCTCCTCGTCTTCCATTGCCAGCGGCCGGACCCGCGCACACTGGTGCGGCGCCAGAACGGTGAACAGGATGCCATGCTCGGCCAATAATTCCAGCGTCTCGGAGTCCGCTGCCGTCTCCGCCAGCCACATGCCCTCCGGCTTGCGCTGGAAGCGTTTTTCGAAGTCCGCGATTCCCCAGCGGATCTGGGTCTGCTTGTCCTGCCTGGAAGCCAGCGGCAGGATCGCGTGGTTGTATACCTGCGCCATCGCCGAGCCGTGGCCGCCGAAGCGGCCCTGACTCAATCGGTCCCCCTCGAGAATCATGCGGTAGGTTCGGGGCGCATTCTCCTCCAGCCACGACAGCAGCGTGGGCCCGAAATCAAAGCTGATCCGGGAGTAGTTGTTCAGAATGCGGATGATCTGTTTCCTGCCGTTGATGATGCGCGAGGCCCCATTCACCGCATAACATTCGGCGGTGATGCGGTCATTCCAGTCGTGGTATGGCGCGGCGCCATCCTGGATCTCGACCGTCTCCAGCCAGGCATTCTCCCGCGGCGGCTGATAAAAATGGCCGTGCGTGCAGATGTAGCGCGTTTCTGCAGAGTTCATGAGGATCCTTTACCCCTCTAGAGTACTTCCTCATCTGGCAGGGCTGCGGCGCATAGGTATCTCCCGATGCTCCCGGAGAAGCAGACAAAGACTGGCCGACGGACTAACTTACTGATTCCAAAAAGGCCCCCAAAAAGCGACCGGAAGGGATCTAGGAAGGGATCATCGTTCCGTCTGCCAGATCGCAGGCCCGCCAAAGGTACCAGCTTGCCACGGAGCGCCACGGCTTCCACCGCTTGCCGCGTTTCTCCATCTCCGCCGGAGTTGGCAGCATCGCCGCCGTTACCGTCTTCTCTCCCTTCGGCAGCTTGCCAAAGGTCAGGGCAAATCCCCGCCGTACTCCGTAGTCGCTTACCGGCAGCACATCCGGTCGTCCCAGGCGGAAGATCAGCAGCATCTCCACGGTCCAGGGTCCGATGCCTCGCACCTCAGTCAGGCGCTCGACGATCTCCGCATCGCTCAGACGGCGAATCTGCGCCAGCGTGGGCACGGTTCCATCCAGCGTCTTCGCCGCCAGGTCGCGGATCGCCAGGGTCTTTGCGGCGGAGAGGCCGGCTGCGCGCAGCAATTCGTCCGGAACAGCAACTATCTGCTCCGGTTGGGGATGAATTTCTCCAAATATCGTCAGTAGTCGGCGCAAAATAGCCGCAGCAGCTTTGCCGTGGAGTTGCTGATACACAATCGACTCCAGCAGCGCCTCGAACGGGGAGTGCGAGCTTTTCGTCCGCAGAGTGAAAGGACCCGCCTGCGCAATCAGCCGTCCCAGCCGAGGGTCAGCCTGCGCCAGTTGTTCACAGGCAAGGGACGCGTTGTACCGTACTGGACGACGGCCATCGTTCATACCAGTTGAGTGTATATGGATCAGTCGAAAGGGAAAACGCATGACCAGCAAGCGACCTGGCAAGCAGCCACCAGCGAAAAAAACGGCTCGTGCAACCACCGGCAAGAAGCCGAAGACCACAAAAACCGCATCAGCGCGGCCGGCAAAACTCGACGTCACACCTTTTCTGCTCAGCGGTAAGCCGCACACTTCCGGCGAGTTGCTCCCGGTCCACTCCCCCTGGGACAACTCCGTTGTGGGCACAGTGCCGGTAGCGACCCGCGTTCAGGCTCTGCTGGCCGTCCACGCGGCGGAAAAAATCTTCCCCGTCACCCGCGCCATTCCCGCTTACCAGCGGCAGCACATCCTCTCCGTCATCAGCCGGCGGCTGGTTGCCGAGCGGGATTCTCTGGCCGCCACCATCGTTGCCGAGGCGGGCAAGCCCATCCGTACCGCGCTCGCCGAGGTCGATCGTGCCGCCTTTACGTTCCAGGTTGCAGCCGCAGAGGTGGTTCGCCAGGAAGGGGAAGTGCTTCCCCTCGATCTGTTGCCCGGCGCGGAAGGCCGCTGGGGCATGCTGCGCCGCTTTCCCATCGGGCCTGTGTTCGCCATTACGCCCTTCAACTTCCCCCTGAACCTGGTTGCCCATAAGCTGGCGCCTGCCATCGCCGCCGGCTGCCCTGTCCTGCTCAAGCCCTCTCCGCGGACACCTCTCAGCGCGCTGGCGCTCGGGCGCATCGTGCTCGAAGCCGGCTGGCCCATCGAGGCTCTCTCCGTTCTCCCCATGGCCACCGAAGACGCCGAGTGGCTCGTCGAATTCGAGGACCGCCTCAAAGTACTCAGTTTTACTGGAAGCGCTGCCGTAGGCTGGAGGCTCAAGGCACTCGCCGGATCCAAGCACGTGGTTCTCGAACTTGGCGGAAATGCCGCCATGATCGTGCACGGGGATTGCGGCGACCTCGACCCCATCGTCGCCAGGGCCGTCGCCGGAGCCTTCAGCTATTCCGGCCAAAGCTGTATCTCTGTCCAGCGCATCTTCGTCGAGCGCCCAATCTTTCAGACCTTTACGTGGAAGATGGTCGAGAGCACCGCGAAGATTGTCTGCGGCGATCCGGCCAGCGACTTCACCGACGTCGGCCCGGTTATACAAGAGGCGGACGCGGAGCGCATCGTCTCCTGGATTGAGGAAGCTCGCCATCAGGGAGCGAAGGTTCTTGCCGGAGGCGGCCGCACCAACTCGCTCGTCGAACCCACCATCCTCTCCGGCACCAAAAGTCCCATGAAAGTGGTCGATCAGGAGATCTTTGGACCCGTTGTTGACATTGAAGCCTATGACGACTTTGATTCCGCCCTGCAACGTGTCAATCATTCCCGCTTCGGCCTTCAGGCCGGACTCTTTACCCGCGATGCAGGACGCATCCAGCGAGCCTATGAAACGCTCGATGTCGGCGCTGTCATTGTGGGCGATAGCCCATCCTGGCGCATCGACTCCATGCCCTACGGCGGAGTCAAGCAATCCGGCGAAGGACGCGAAGGCGTGCGCTGGGCTATCCGGGAAATGACACAGTCAAGGTTACTTGTTATGGCTCTATAAAAAATCGTGCTGCAATTTTGCGGCATGATTTTTGCCGTGTCAGCCGGCTTTCCAGGCGAGCGCGAAAGTGCATCTGAACCGCATAAAAGCTGGGGTTTAGCGTGCTCTCGCGGAGTGCCTTGCCATGCCTCTCTCCTGCCGCCAATCTGTCCCTCGAATGTGTGAATTTTCTTCATATCTCAATGGAGTGGTCAGGGATAACTTGCCAAAGACTTCTCCGCTGCTATATTTTTTTGCAACGGAGATTTGTCCGACGAATTTCTTGCCCTAAAAACAGGTTGTGAACATCGCAGTGTTCAGCATTCAAACTTAACGACTTTGAGGAAGCAGGACTGCACTCATGGCGCAGATTTTTGACCGCAGCTCGAACGCGCTGGCCCGGATGAGCCTGGTTTTAACCGGCCTCATCGTCATCGCGTTGGGTGTGACGCTCGATCAGTTGCAACGGTCGCCCTGGGTGACCCGGCAGGGGCAGCGCGCCGATCAGCCTGTCCCCTTCAGCCACAAACACCATGTCCAGGGATTGGGCCTGCAATGCCAGTACTGTCATACCTCGGTCGAGAAATCGAGCTATGCCGGCATTCCGCCCACCAAGACCTGTATCAACTGCCATGCGCAGATCTGGACGAATGCCAATCTGCTGCTGCCGGTTCGTACCTCCTGGGCGATGGGCAACTCCATCACCTGGACCAAGGTGCACGATCTCCCCGATTACGCCTACTTCAACCACTCCATCCATGTGAATAAGGGCCTGGGCTGCTCCACCTGCCATGGCCGCGTGGACGAGATGCCGCTGATGTATCAGCAGAACACCCTGCAGATGGAGTGGTGCCTCAACTGCCATCGCAATCCGGCGAAGAACCTACGTCCCACGACTGAGATCTACAACATGGCCTGGCAATCGCCGACGACGGACAAGCCCGTCTGGTGCACCACCAGCGGCCTCAAGTCGGGCATACCCACCGCGCAGACAGTGAATTGCGTGACGACGGACCCGGCTCCAGGCGGAGTGCAGGCTGCTTCGCTTGCAATGCTTCCGGCCAGCCAGCGGAGCGTCGCCGCAATCGTCCCGGCCTCGCTCAGCTATACGCGGTTTACCAGCCAGGACGCTCTCGGCAAATATCTGCTCCAGCAGTACAACATTCGATCGCCGCGGGAGTTGAGCAGTTGCGAGGTGTGCCACCGATGAGCAGCAGCCAGAACCCGCACAACCTGGGCACAAACAACCCTTTCACGGTCCATGCAACGGCAGATAAGGTGAGCAACGATATCGTGGGAAATTTCGACAGCCCCAGTGATCCTCGCGAAAGGCAGCACCTGGAGTCCCCTGCGCCCCTGACGCCCGAGGCTGCTGCGGAGCTGGTCACCATCGCCGCTGCTCCGATGCATGCCTCCGAGCTGAAGCAGAGCCCGCAGGCCAACGCGCTCACGCTCGAAGCGGCCCGCGAACAGCTCAGCGGCAAGAAGGGGAAGAAGTATTGGCGCAGCCTGGATGAGCTCGCCGATACTCCGGCCTTCCACGAGATGCTGGGTCGCGAGTTTCCCTCGCAGGCATCGGAGTGGGTCGATCCCGTCTCCCGTCGCGGATTCCTCAAGTTGATGAGCGCCTCGCTTGCGCTGGCCGGCCTCTCCGGTTGCACCAAGCAGCCCGACGAGCCCATCTATCCCTACATCAAGCAGCCGGAAGACCTCATCCTCGGCAAGCCTGTCTACTTTGCTACCGCGCATCCGTTTCCCATGGGAGCGGTTCCGCTGCTGGTCAAGAGTGACGCCTACCGGCCCATCAAGCTGGACGGCAATCCAGAGCACCCCTACAATCGCGGCGCCTCGGACGCAATCACGCAGGGCACGCTGCTGGGCCTCTATGATCCCGATCGTTCGCCGCATGTCACCTTCCGCGGCGAAACCAGCGAGTGGCCCGCATTTCAGTCCGCGCTCCGCGCCAAGCTCGCGGAGAAGAAGTCTTCCGGCGGAGCAGGCATCGCCTTCCTCTCCAGCACGATCACCTCTCCCACGCTGGCGGGGCAGTGGAAGAAGGCGCAGGCCCTCTATCCCAACCTCAAGCTGGTGCAGTACGACCCTGTCAATCGAGACTCCGCCTATGCCGCCTCCAAGGCTGCCTTTGGCGAGTATCTCGATGCTCAGTATCGGCTCAATGCCGCCGACGTGATCGTTTCGCTCGACGCCGATTTTCTCTCCGGCATCGCACATCCCGGCTTCCTCAAGCTGGCTGCCGATTATGCTCGCCGCCGCAAGCTCGAACCCGGCGTGGAGATGAATCGCTTCTACGCCGTGGAGAGCACCACCACCACGACCGGACTCAAGGCCGAGCATCGTCTCACCCTTAAGGCCTCGCAGGTGGCAGATTTTGCGGCTGCACTTGCGGCCGCTGTGGGTGCCGGTTCCTCGTCGGTTCCGGCTCTGAGCACGGAAGCGCAAAAGTTTCTCCAGGCGGTTGCCAAGGATCTCAAAGCGCACGCCGGAAGCTCCGTGGTTATTCCAGGCGAGCAGCAGCCGGCAGCCGTGCATCTGGCTGCCATCGCTATCAACCAGGCACTCGGCAATGTCGGTAAGACGGTGGTCTACACCGAGACGGTGAACCCCATGCCCGCCGAGCAGAACGCCGACCTTCGCGCCCTGGTTGCCGATATGAACGCAGGCAAGGTGGAGTGGCTCGTCGTCCTCAACGCCAATCCGCTGTATGACGCACCTGCGGATCTGGATTTTGAGAGCGCGCTGAATAAGGTCGGCATGCTGGCTCATCTTGGCTCGCATCTCGACGAGACCGGCCAGCTTGCGCAGTGGCACATCAACTCCACCCATTATCTTGAGATGTGGTCCGACGCTCGCGCCTATGACGGCACGGTGACCATCATCCAGCCGATGATCGATCCGCTCTACGGCGGCCACTCGGCACACGATGTTCTGCAGTCCCTGCTGGATCTCCCGAATCTTTCCGCTTACGAAGCCGTCCGTGAGACATGGAGGCCCGTGCTCAAGGGGGATTTCGAACTCTCCTGGCGCAAGGCTCTCCACGCAGGTTTCATTGAGGATACGGCCTTTGCGCCGAAGACGGTCTCTGCCAAACCTGCTGCGGCGTTGCCCGCTGCGGCTGCCGGCGGCGATGGCTTTGAAGTGATCTTCCGTCCCGATCCGAACCTATACGATGGCCGCTACTCCAACATCGGCTGGCTGCAGGAGCTGCCCAAGCCTGTCACCAATCTCTCCTGGGATAATGCGGCTCTGGTCAGCATGGATACCATGGGCAAGCTCAAGGCGACCGAGGCGGACATCCTCGAAATTGAGGTGAAAGGGAGAAAGGTTCTCGCGCCCGTCCTCGTCATGCCCGGCCACCCGGAGGACAGCATCACGGTTTATCTAGGGTATGGCCGCCGTCAGGCAGGCCGCGTGGGCAGTGGAGCCGGATTCGACAGCTATGCCATCCGCACCTCGGATGCGCCGCTGATTGCCACCGGAGCGCGGGTCCGCAACACCGGCAAGCGCTGGGAACTCGCCGTGACCAAGAGCCACTATGGCGATCATCGCTCAGTTGCCAACGGTGGCGATGGCAGCGGCACGCACTCGATGGAAGGGAACGAGGCGCTGGATCGCGGCATCATTCGCTACGCCACGCTGGAGGAGTTCCGCGCCAATCCCGAGTTCGCGCACGTGGGCCGCGAAGCGCCCGCGAAGGACGACAGCCTCTTCCCCGGCTTCAGCTATGACAAGAATGCCTGGGGGATGGCCATCGATCTCAACTCCTGCATCGGCTGCAACGCATGCGTCGTCAGCTGCTACGCTGAGAACAACATTGCCGTTGTCGGCAAGCAGCAGGTCATGATCGGCCGCAACATGCAGTGGCTGCGGATCGATACCTACTTTGAAGGCGATCTCTCTGCTCCCCAGGCGCACTTCCAGCCCATGACCTGCCAGCACTGCGAGAACGCTCCCTGCGAACAGGTCTGCCCGGTTGGAGCCACGGTGCATACGCCGGAGGGCCTCAACACGATGGTCTACAACCGTTGCGTTGGCACGAGGTATTGCTCCAACAACTGCCCCTATAAGGTGCGCCGCTTCAACTTCCTCCTCTTCTCTGACTTTGAAACTGAGAGCCTGAAGCTGATGCGCAATCCCGATGTCTCCGTGCGTAGCCGCGGCGTCATGGAGAAGTGCTCCTATTGCGTGCAGCGCATCAACGCCGCCAAGATTGAGGCCGACAAGGAAAACCGGCAGATTCGCGACGGCGAGATTGTGACCGCCTGCCAGCAGGCCTGCCCGACACATGCCATCGAATTCGGCAATATCAAGGACAAGAACAGCCGCGTCGCAAAGCTCAAAGCCCAGCAGCGGAACTACCAGGTGCTCGCGGACATCAACACGCGTCCCCGCACCAGCTACACCGCTGGCGTCATCAACCCGAACCCGGAACTATCGCCGGCGCACTCCGTGCAGAGCAGCTAGCGCGCTCTTTCATGGGAATGACAAGGCAGTCAGGAAATCCGCTCTACTGAAGAGGTTGAACTCAGCATGGCAACCAAAGACGTTCAGGTGAATGACCCGATGATCGACCCGGCGACTGGGGAAACCCGGGTCATTGCTCCGGGGCATACCTTCAAATCGATCACGGAGAAGATCTCCCGTATCGTGCTTACGTCGCATACGCCGCTGGGCTGGTTCGGCGGCTTTGTAGTCGCCAGCTCGGTCGCTGGAATATTGATGGTGGCCGTTACCTGGCTCTTCCTCAAGGGTACCGGGATCTGGGCCATTACCCAGCCCGTTGCCTGGGGCTTCGCCATCATCAACTTCGTCTGGTGGATCGGTATCGGCCATGCCGGAACGCTGATCTCGGCGATCCTGCTGCTCTTCAAGCAGAGCTGGCGTAACTCCATCAACCGCTTTGCCGAGGCCATGACGCTGTTTGCCGTCGTCTGCGCCGCCATGTTCCCCGTCATCCATACCGGACGTCCCTGGCTGGCGATTTACTGGCTCTTCCCCTACCCCAACACGATGAACGTGTGGCCGCAGTTCCGCTCCCCGCTTATGTGGGACGTCTTCGCGGTCTCTACCTATGCCATCATCTCGCTCGTCTTCTGGTATGTCGGTTTGATCCCCGACCTGGGAACGATGCGCGACCGTTCGAAGACCAGGCTTGGTCAATATGTCTACGGCATGTGCGCCCTCGGCTGGCGCGGCTCGGTGCGCCACTGGATGCGCTATGAGACGGCTTCTCTGCTGCTCGCCGGCCTGGCGACGCCGCTGGTCCTCTCCGTGCACACGGTCATCAGCTTCGATTTCGCTGTGGCCACGCTGCCCGGTTGGCATACCACCATCTTCCCGCCCTACTTCGTCGCCGGAGCCATCTATTCGGGATTCGCGATGGTGATTACGCTGGCCGTTCCCATTCGCAAGTTCTACGGACTAGAGGATCTCATCACCCTTCGCCACCTCGACAACATGGGCAAGGTGATGCTCGCCACCGGCTTTATCGTGGCCTACGGCTATGGCATGGAAGTCTTCATGGCGTGGTACTCCGCCAGCAAGTGGGAGAGCTTCATGATGTGGAACCGCATGCATGGCCCCATGGGCTGGTCCTATGCGGTACTCATCACCTGCAACATCGTCACACCGCTGATCACTCTGTGGTCGCGCAAGCTGCGCCGGAACCCCACTTTTATGTTCCTGCTCTCGCTGGTGGTCAATACCGGCATGTGGTTCGAGCGCTTCGTTATCGTCGTCACCAGCCTGTATCGCGATTACCTGCCCTCCTCCTGGGGCACCTACCGCGCCACTCGCTGGGACTATGCAACCTTCATCGGAACGCTGGGACTCTTTACGTTCCTCTTCTTCCTCTTTATTCGCTTCCTGCCCATGATCCCCATGTCTGAGATCCGCGTCATGCTTCCTCAGGCCAAGATCAATGAGGCGGAAGCCCTGCATGAGGCTGGTGACTAATGGCCCAAGTTGAAGGAATCTACGGATTGCTGGCAGAGTTCGATACTCCCACGGAGTTGATCGTTGCGGCCCGGGCCGCCTACGACTCCGGGTGGCGCAGGCTCGACTGCTATACCCCCTATCCGGTGGAAGAGGCCGCCGAAGCCATCGGCTTCCACAGCAACCGTGTCCCTCTCGTTTGCCTCATCGGAGGATTGCTGGGACTCGCGGCCATGTTCGGCCTGGAAACCTGGATCTCGGTGCTCGCCTATCCCCTGAATATCGGAGGGCGTCCCTACTACTCGTGGCCTGCCTTCATCGTCCCCGCGTATGAGTGGACCATCCTCTTTGCCGGTCTCTCCGCGGCCTTTGGCATGCTGGCCATGAATGGACTGCCTTCGCCCTACCACCCGCTCTTCAACGCGCC
This sequence comes from Acidisarcina sp., assembly GCA_035539175.1. Lineage (NCBI taxonomy): Bacteria > Pseudomonadati > Acidobacteriota > Terriglobia > Terriglobales > Acidobacteriaceae > Acidisarcina > Acidisarcina sp. The sequence continues at coordinate 790,483 of DATLIY010000008.1, forward strand.
TAATTTCCGTACCGGCGCCAGCACGGACAAGTTCTTTCTCTGCCTGGAGGCGAACGATCCCAAGTTCTCACTTGCCGAAGCCAGGCAGTATCTCGAGGAGTTTCGTCCGGTATCCGTTGTGGAGGTGGAGTATTAACCCGATCGATCCAATCCGCTACGGCCGGTTCGCCTGCCTCGCTGTCGCCATCGGCTCGGTGCTTGCCCTCGGCGGCTGCCGCCAGGACATGCACAACCAGCCCAAGATGATTCCCCAGCGTGGCACCTCCTTCTTTGCCGATGGCCGCTCCGCACGCCCGCAGGTAGCCAACACCGTGGCTCGCGGACAATTGCGGGAGAACTCCTACTTCTACACCGGGGTGGTCGCTGCCGCCAACGGCTACCGGGAAGAGCGCGACGAGATGCCCTTTCCCGTCACCCTGCAGGTGCTCGAGCGTGGCCAGGAGCGCTTCAATATCTATTGCACTCCCTGTCACTCGCGCGTCGGCAACGGCCTCGGCATGATCGTCCAGCGGGGCTACAAGCAAGCCGCCAACTTTCACGACTCGGTTCGCCGCACGCAGAAGCTGAGCCACTATTTCTACGTCATGACCAACGGCTACGGAGCCATGCCCGACTACTCTGCGCAGTTGACGCCGGAGGATCGCTGGGCGGTCGCTGCCTATATCCGCGCCCTGCAGTTGAGCCAGGACGCAACCCCAGCCGATGTACCGGCCGGGGAGCATGTTGAAAATCTCAAGGATGTCGCCGAGCAGCTTGGCTACCCGGCAAACTTCGCCGGCCCATGGGAGTTGCCCGCTACCGCCGTGCAGGTGCTCCACCCGGATAGCAGTCAGGGCACGCCGGCGATGGCGCCTGCCGCACCTGCTCCGCCGCCACTCGTGGTACCGGCTCCAGGGCAGCCCGCCGCGAAGACAAAATCCACAGCTAACCCACCCAGTGGCGCGCAGCCACAGGGCGCGAAGTAAGGACAGGGACGATCTTGATGGCACACGGACATCACGCGAATGCACTGCCCGCAGATCTTGGCGCACCGGACTTTGTGAGTGGCTGGCGCCGCCAGGCTCTGGTCGTTGGCGCAGTGTTCAGCGTCCTCGCTATTCTGCTGGCGGTGCTGGACCACAGCGTCGATCACCTGCTGCGCGCCTGGCTGCTCGGCTTTATGATCTGCTTCGGCTTCTGCGTCGGAGGAATGGCGCTGCTGATGTTGCAGTATCTGTCAGGTGGCAAGTGGGGTCTGCTGGTCCGCCGCCCGCTGGAGGCCATGAGCCGCACGCTCCCGCTGCTCTTCCTCTTCTTCCTGCCGGTCGGTGTCTTCGCCAAGAAGCTCTATCTATGGGCCGCCATCTCCGATCCGGCAGAGGCACTGAAGAACGGCCTGATCAATGCTGCCCAGGCCCACGCCATTGCCTTCAAGCGGCCCATGCTCAACGTCACCACCATGTGGATCAGCTCCCTCGTCTGCTTTGCCATCTGGGGCTTCTATATGTGGAGGCTGAACTCTCTCTCCCTGCAGCGGGACGCCGACACGGAATCGCACGTCCACTACTGGACGCAGAAGTTTGAGAACATCAGCGGCCCGGGTATGGTCATCTACTCCCTCACCTTAACCGCTGGCGCCATCTACTGGGTCATGTCGCTCGATCCCACCTGGTACTCCTCGGTCTACGGGTTGCTGTTTCTCGTCGGGCAGGGTTATGGTGCGCTGGCGCTGGTCATCGTCACGGTTCTCAGCCTGGCCAAGGCGGAGCCGTTCAAGACCATCCTTCGCATTACGGAGCAGCATGACCTGGGCAAGCTCACCTTTGCCTTCGTCATGCTCAATATCTACCTCGCCTTCTCGCAGTTCCTCATCATCTGGAGCGGCAATCTGCCGGAAGAGATTCCCTGGTATCTGGATCGCATCCGTGGCGGATGGGGCGTCATCGTTACCCTGGACTTCATCTTCCATTGGCTGGTGCCCTTCACGCTGCTGCTCTCACGGGATCTCAAGCGCAACCGCAAGCGCCTGATCCTGGTGTGCAAGTGGATGATCTTCGCTCGCTGCTGGGACATGTTCTGGCTGATTGAGCCCAACTTTGCCGATGCCCGCCGCAACCTGCACTTCAGCTACGGCATCCTGCAATATGCCGCTGTCCCGGTAGCGCTCATCGCCTTCTGGATGGCCTACTACTTCACCCAGTTGCAGCAGCGCCCGCTGGTTGCTGTCAACGATCCGCATCTTGCGGAGATTCTGGAGCCCGATCATGCCCACGCATAACCAGCCACCGCATAACCCGGATGATCCGCACCACCTCTACGTGCCCGATGAAGACCGGTCCCTCGGCTATGAGACCACCGACGTCAGTGTGCAGGGCATCTTCGTCTTTCTGGTGGCGCTGGGCGTCTCGGTTGGTGTCTTCTTCGTCTTCTGTTTCGGCATGGGCAAGGTCATCAACAGCGCGCTTGAAAAGCATGACGGCCCGTCAAACAGATGGAACGCGCAGGCTGCTCCCTCCGGCAAGCTCAGGAACATGGAGTCGAGCCCGGCCATGCAGCAACAGCAGCTCTCGCAGTTGACGCAGCGCTTTCCGACTCCCCGGCTGCAATCCGACGATGGCAACCAGGAGACGGCGGACCTGCACGCACGCGAGGATCTGCTGCTCGATCACTACACCTGGGTCAACCGCGAGAAGGGCCAGGTCCGCATCCCAATTGAGCGAGCCATGGAGCTTATCGCCCAGCGGGGCCTGCCCGTTGCCGCCAGCGCCGCGAATGAGCCTTTAATGACGGCGGATTCTGCCCGGACAGTCGACACTCCGCTGACCGACGGATTTGCCCGCACCGGCTACGAACAGGAACAGATGCAGACGCAGGAACAGCAGCGGAGACATGGTGTTGCAGCGGGGGAGCAGGCGTCCGCCGCGCAACCGCGATAACTCGGCCGGGTGGCTCGCTGTTGAGCACCCCAAAATCGGTAATCGTCCGCGGCTAGCCGGACATTCGGAACCAAGACTAGCATCGGGTCAGACCTTCTGACGCGGCACGAAAGACGGCAGTACAGGGCCCACGGAGTCCAGGTATGCAGAGCAGCGTAGCAACCACAAATCGGCTCTATGGCAGAATCCACAGCGGCCTCTTCGCTGCGGCGGTTCTCGCCCTCACGATGCTGCTGCCTGCTCCCGCGCCCGCTCAGGTTGCTGGCCCCGGCGATAAGGTTATGGGAGAGCAGAACGACCATCTGCCGACCGTGCTCACCAAAGTAAAGATCACCCAGAATCTCAATAAGATGATCCCCCTCGACGGGCAGTTCCGTGACGAGACTGGCAAGCAGGTCCACATGGGCGACTACTTCGGCAAGCGCCCGGCGATCCTCGCCCTGGTGTATTACCAGTGCCCCATGCTCTGTTCCGAGGAACTCAACGGCCTGGTCAGCGCGCTGGAGATGGTGAAGTTCACCCCCGGCAAGGATTTCGACGTCATCGTCGTCAGCATCGATCCCAGTGAAGGGCCCGACCTGGCTCGCGCCAAGAAGGCGATGTATCTCAAGCGCTACGGCCACCCGGAGACCGGCGATGGCTGGCACTTCCTTACCGGAATGCAGCCGCCCATCAACGCGCTCGCCGATGCTACTGGCTACGGCTATGTCCGCGTTCCGGGGCCGGACGGCAAGTTGACGCAATTTGCACACGCCAGCGCGATTCAGATCGTTACCCCCGAGGGCAGGCTGGCGCAGTACTACATGGGTGTGGAGTACTCGCCGAAAGATCTGCGGCTGGGACTCGTCGAAGCATCCCAGCACAAAATCGGCACACCGGTCGACGCGATTCTTACCTACTGCTACCACTATGATCCGTCACTCAATCGGCACAGTCTGGTGGTCGCGCGCATAGTTCAGCTTGGCGGTCTCATTACAGTCCTGTTGCTGGGCGGTTTCATGGTGGTCATGTTCCGGCGCGATTATGTCCGCGACGGCGAATCCCGCAGCGCAACCAAAGTGAACGGATAAAGGGCGAACGGATAAAGGGAATGTCTCATATAAGTCCAGTCATTTGGCAGTTTCTCGAGAAGTGGCTCACCACCTTCGCCATCTTTCCGCCGGAGGCCTCGGCGATCGCGCCCTATACGGATGCGCTCTACTTCTTCCTCCTCCTTATCAGCCTGGCGGGGCTGGCGATCGTCGCGATTCTCATCGTCGCCTTCTCCATCATGTATCGCAAGGAAGTGCACCCGGAGCCGACGCAGATTGAAGGCTCCACCCTGCTTGAGGCCACGTGGACCATCATCCCGCTGGCTCTCTTCATGGTCTGCTTTGTCTGGGGCGCGCTGCTCTATTTCCGCATCTACAATCCGCCCACCAACGCCATGAATATCTATATCGTGGGCAAGCAGTGGATGTGGAAGGCCGAGCATCCCGGCGGACAGCATGAGATCAATGCGCTGCACGTTCCCATCAATAAGCCGGTGCAGCTCACCATGATCTCCCAGGATGTCTTTCACAGCTTCTCGATTCCCGCATTCCGCGTGAAGCGCGAAGTCATCCCCGGCCGCTATTCGACTGTCTGGTTTGAGGCTACAAAGCCCGGAACCTATCATCTCTTCTGCACGCAGTATTGCGGCACATCGCACTCCGCCATGATCGGCGATATTGTCGTGCTGTCGCAGGAGGACTACAAAGCCTGGCTTGCCACCTCGACCAGCGGCGCCTCGCTGGCACAGAACGGCGAGCGCCTCTTTGCCAGCCTCAGTTGCAATGCCTGTCACTCCGGCGACGCAGCGGCGCGCGGTCCTAACCTGGCCAGCGTCTACGGATCGAAGGTGCAACTGGCCAACGGGGCCTTTGTCAACGCCGATGAGGCCTTCCTCCGCGAATCGATCCTCAATCCGTCCATGCACACTATTGCCGGATACGCGCCGATTATGCCGACCTATCAGGGACAGATCAGCGAAGAGGGCCTGATCGATGTCGTCGAATACATCAAGAACCTCAATTCCAACTACCGCGTCCAACAGACGTTAAATACCAGCGAGCTCGCGCCGACGCAGCAGACAGTCAAGCCCGGCGCGGCCTCTGGAACCAGCTCGGGAACTGCGGCACCCAGCGTGCCGGGGATGGTGAAGTAATGGGTACAGTCGTCAAGCTTCCACCACAGGAAGGCGCAACCCTGCCGAAGCATACCTACCTCAACAATGGCTATGGGCTCAAGAGCTGGCTGTTGACCGGGGACCACAAGCGGATCGCGATCCTGTACCTGATCTCGATCACCTTCTTCTTCTTCATCGGGGGAGCCATGGCTGGCCTTGTCCGCCTGGAGCTGCTCACGCCGATGCCGGATCTGGTCGCGTCCGATACTTATAACAAGCTCTTCACCATGCATGGCGTCATCATGATCTTTCTCTTCCTGGTGCCGTCGGTTCCCGCCGTTATCGGGAACTTCGTGCTGCCGATCATGCTGGGCGCTAAAGATCTGGCTTTCCCCAAGATCAACCTGCTGAGCTGGTACCTCTACGTCTTCGGCGGAATCTTTACTCTCACGGCCATGGTGCTGGGGGGCGTCGACACGGGTTGGACCTTCACCACCCCGCTCAGTACGCACTATCTCAATACGCATGTCATTACTGCGGCTCTTGGCGTCTTCGTCGCCGGCTTCAGCTCCATTTTTACGGGATTGAACTTCATCGTCACGACGCACCGCATGCGGGCTCCAGGAATGACCTGGTTCCGCCTGCCGCTCTTTGTGTGGTCCAACTACGCGGCATCGATCCTGATGGTCCTCGGCACCCCGGTTCTGGCCATCGCCATCGTGCTGGTTGCGCTGGAGCGCACCATCGGCATCGGGGTCTTCGACCCAAGCCGCGGCGGCGATCCACTGCTCTTCCAGCATCTCTTCTGGTTCTACTCCCACCCCGCCGTCTACATCATGATTCTGCCGGGCATGGGCGTCATCTCCGAAGTCATCAGCACCTTCTCACGCAAGCGTGTCTTCGGCTATACCGCCGTGGCCTTCTCCTCGGTCGCCATCGCGGTCTTCGCCTTCTTTGTGTGGGAGCACCACATGTTCATCATGGGCGTCTCGAACTATTCGGCGCTGGTCTTCTCCCTGCTCACCATGCTGGTTGCCGTGCCCTCCGCCATCAAGATCTTCAACTGGTCGGCAACCCTCTACAAGGGATCGATCACCTTTGAAACCCCTATGCTCTACGCCTTCGGGTTCATCGGCCTGTTCACCATTGGCGGCCTCACCGGAGTCTTTCTCGGCTCGCTGGGAATGGATATCCACCTTACCGAGACGTACTTCATCGTCGCTCACTTCCACTTCGTCATGGTCGGCGGCATGTTGATGGCCTACCTCGCCGGAATCCATTTCTGGTGGCCCAAGATGACAGGCCGCATGTACCCCGAGTCGCTTTCCAAGCTTGCCGCCATCATCACGTTTATCGGATTCAACCTCACCTTCTTCCCCCAGTTTGTTCTGGGATACCTGGGGATGCCGCGCCGCTACCACGCCTATCCCCCTGAGTTTCAGGTGCTGAACGTGCTCTCCACTGCCGGAGCCACCGTCCTCGGCGTCGGCTACCTGTTGCCCATGCTGTATATGACCTGGTCTTTGAAGTATGGCGCGATTGCAGGAGACAACCCCTGGCAGGCAACCGGCCTCGAATGGCAGATCCAGTCTCCTCCCATTACCTCGAACTTCGAGGAGACGCCCATCATGGACCACGAGGCATACGACTACGAATGGCTCGCGAACAAGACCCCATACGAGGTAACGAGCGTTGGATAGCCAAATCACAGTAAGCAACGGCGCCGCAACCGAAGTGGCTTCTCCTGCACACGAGCACCCGGCATACCTGCGCCACCACTTTGAAACCGTGGAGCAGCAGAGGGAAGCATCGAGCCTCGGCATGTGGCTCTTCCTGTTGACCGAAATCATGTTTTTCGGGGGACTCTTTACCGCCTACCTCATCTATCGGAACTGGTACTATCCGGCCTTCGTCGCCGGCAGCCATCAGCTCAGCATCGTGCTGGGCACCACCAATACCGTGGTGCTCATCACCTCCAGCTTCACCATGGCTATGGGTGTCTGGTCGGCAGAGATGAAGAACAAGCGAGGACTGGTCCTTGCCCTCGCGGCCACGTTTGTCCTCGGCCTGGTATTCCTTGGCATCAAGGCCGACGAATACCACGAGAAATGGGAGAAGCACCACATCCCCGGCGCAAACTTCAGCATCGAGGAGTTTGTGCATCCTTCCAGCCCGAAGGAAAAGGTCCTCGCGCCCGATATGGCGGAGAAGACGCAGATGTACTTCTCCCTGTACTTCATCATGACGGGCATGCACGCCCTGCACATGATCATCGGGATTGCCATCCTCTCCGTTCTGCTGGTGCGCGCCATCGGAGGAGCCTATACCAGCGGGCACATGACCACGATCGAGAACTTCGGTCTTTACTGGCACTTCGTCGATATTGTGTGGATCTTCCTGTTCCCGCTCCTCTATCTCATAAGCCGTTACTGACCGCAAAGGATTCTTGATCATGATGGAACACGCCAGCCATCCCGTTCCCGAGCACCAGAAGCACCACATCGTCAGCCCGGTTACCTATGCGCTCATCTTTGGAGCCCTGCTGCTGGGCACGGCACTCACCGTCGGCGCCTCCTACATCGATATGGGGCCGTGGAATCCGGTCATCGCTCTTGCCATCGCCTGCACCAAGGCCGTGCTCGTCATCCTTTTCTTCATGCATATAGCTTTCAGCTCGCGGGTCACCAAACTTACGGTGGCTGCCGGCTTTTTCACCTTCCTCGTCCTGGTCTCCATGACGCTTACCGACTACATCAGCCGTGCCTGGGGCCTCTGGTAGACTCCCATCCAAAGGCAATCCGAGTGACCCACCTTGGCTCCGCCAGGGTGGGTTTTCTTCTGCGTCCATGAGGAGCATAGGCATAGCTGTATCTTCTCGTTGGGTCTAACCGTTCGGGCAAAACCGCACTCGCGGCAGGCTGCAGTTTCCTTAAACGGTCCTGGTCCGGATGCCCGCAAGCCATTTCTCAAGAATTTCCTGCTGACTGCAATCTGACTGTTCCATAATTGGACACAACTCTCTTTATGGAACTAGCGCCGCGCAGCGCGCGTTTTCGCGTTGCAGGGGAATTCTGTGTCGCGCAGGATCGAAGACAGGATCGACCTTGCACCAGGAAACATGAGACTAATCTTGAGATTGCATCGGCTTGGTATTGCCTTACTTGCGTTTTCTGCCTTCGGCATGTGGAACCTGTCGGCTCCGGTACAGTCGGCAGCGCAGGTTACCATCGTGTCCGCTTCTGCTCCTGTCCGCGCCCGATCCATCTCAGGCTCCGGCGCGATGCGGCGTACCTCTGCAGCACGCTTCCTCGCCCGGCGCACCTCTGCTGGCGTTACTCCGGCGCGTCTTCTGGCTCAGGCGCGGCAGCAAAGTGCAGCCATGCCGATAGCTCTCCCGGCGGCAACTACCTCTCTCACCAATCCCTGGCAGCCGGTCGGCCCTGCTCAGGTTGTCTCTCCCTATTACGACAAGGTGACGGGGCGCGTCACCAGCATTGCCATCGACCGTGCGGATTCCACCGGGAACACGGTGTACGTGGGCACAACGGGGGGCGGGGTCTGGAAGTCGACCAATGCCGCGGCCAGCGCCTCTCAGGTTGTGTTCTCTCCGCTCACCGATACTCTGCCGGCATTCAGTTCCGGCAAGACGGCATCGCTCAGCATCGGAGCTATCAGCGTGCAGCCGGGCGGGACCGGAGTTCTGCTGGCTGGCACCGGCGACCCCAACGACGCACTGGACTCGTACTACGGCAGCGGGCTGTTGCGCTCCACCGACAACGGCGTGACCTGGAGCCTGATCGACCAGACGAGCGACGCGCTCATCGGCCCATATTGGAACGTCTCCTTTATCGGAGAGGGCTTCGCCGGGTTTGCCTGGAGCACCACTTCGCCCAATCTTGTCGTCGCCGCGGTTTCCGAGGCTGCCGAGGGCACCATCGTCAACTCGCCGATCAACGGCGTCAGCGTGCGCGGCCTTTACTACTCCACCGATGCCGGAGCAACCTGGCACCTCGCGACGATCACGAATGGACCGTACAAGACGGTTCAGGGTCCAGGCACCGACTTCACGGGATGGGGCGGCAGCGCGGCCACCGCCGTGGTCTGGAACCCTATCCGCAAAATGTTCTATGCTGCGGTGCGCTATCACGGCTACTACAGCTCGCCGGATGGCATCACCTGGACGCGGCTCACCAATCAGCCCGGTCCGCAACTGGCCGCAATCAACTGTCCCATCACGCCAGGCTCCGCTGGGTCCACCTCCTGCGCCATCTTTCGTGGCGCGCTTGCGGTTCAATCGGTTACAGGCGATCTTTTCGCCTTCACCGTCGACCAGAACAACAAGGACATCGGGCTGTGGCAGGACGCCTGCAATCTGCAGTCGGGCGCGTGCGCGTCGAGCACCGTAACCTTTGCCCACCAGGTTGCGACCACTGCGCTGGAAGCGACCGATGGAAGCAAGACCATCGTTCAGGGAACCTACAATCTGTGGCTCGCGGCAGTACCATCGCAGGCGGATACGCTCCTCTATACCGGGACGGTGGACATCTCCCGCTGCAGCCTGCTGAACAGTTGCGTCTGGCGTAACACGACGAACGCCACCACCTGCGGGGCAGCCAGGGTCTCGCCCTCGCAGCACGCGGTTGACTTTCTTCCCGGCAGCGCCGGGCAGGTCTTTCCCGGGTTGATGTTCTTTGGCAACGACGGCGGTCTGTGGCGAACGACGGACGGCGCGCAGCAGTCTTCCTCCGCCTGCTCTACTTCGGATGCCCAGTCGTTCGACAATCTCAACGGAAGCCTCGGTTCGCTGGCCGAGCTGACCGGATTGGCGCAGCACCCTACGGATGGCTCTGTGTATCTGGCAGGGCTGGGGGCGAACGGCACCGCCGCACCTGTTCCGGGGCAGGCAGCGTGGCCGCAGGTGCTGGATGGCGAGGGCGCAACCACCGCGATCGATCCCGCGAATCCGCAGAACTGGTATACCACCTCGGCATCCGGCGTCTCCATCCAGCGCTGCACGCTTGGCGCAGCCTGTACGCCGGCGGACTTCGGGCAGCCCGCCATCGGAGAGACGCAGGTGAGCGGCGATGGGCTGACCATGCCGGTGCCTGCGGCCTATGCGCTCGACGCGGCCGATCCGTCGCAAATGCTGGTCGGCACCTGCCGGGTTTGGCTTGGACCCGCCAACGGCGCCGGCTGGTCCTCGGCGAACGCGATCAGCGGGATGCTCGACGGCGCTCCCCAACCCGCCTGCAACGGGAATGCGCTCATTCGCTCGCTGGCAGGCAGTCCTGCGCCTTCCGGAGAATGGCTGTATGCGGGAATGGATGGCCTGCTGGACGGTGGCGGCGCCGTGGCCGGTCACGTATTCCAGTCGTGGTGGACCGGCTCGGCAACTGCCTGGAAGGATCTCTCCACCTCCCCGGTCGTCAATGCCAGCCAGGGCTTCAATCCGGGAGCCTTTGCCGTCTCCAGCATTGTCGCGGATGCGCATGATGCCACGGGGCAGACGGTATACGTCACGATTGAGGGCTTCAGCGGCAATGGCATCTCTGCCGCTCTGGTCTATCGCAGCACCGATGCCGGTGGGCACTGGACAAACGTCAACAGCAATCTACCCTCGGCTCCGGCCAACAGCCTGGTGGTCGATCCTGGAGACGCCAACACGGTTTACGTGGCGCTCGATACGGGGGTCTATGTGACCCGGCAGATCGCCGATTGCTCCAACCCTCTGATCAATTGCTGGAGTGTCTATGGCGTCGGCCTGCCCAACGCTCCGGTGACGCAGTTGCGGGTTCTCGGCGGTTCCAATCCCATGCTGCGCGCCGGCACCTATGGCCGGGGAATTTGGGAGATTCCGCTGGCTGCCAGCCAGAGCACAGGGACAACCGCGACGGTCTCTCCCACCTCGCTGACCTTCGCGGATCAAGTGCTGCAGACGGCTTCGGCCCAGCAGACGGTGACCTTGACCAACACCGGAACGCAACCCCTGCTGGTAACCAAGATTGCCGCCGTCGGCGATTTCGCGCAGCAGAACAACTGCTCCACAGCGATCCCCGCACAGGGAACGTGCAGTATCCAGGTGAGCTTTATTCCAACCCAACTGGGCGCGCGCAGCGGCACCCTGACTGTCTATGCGAATATTCCCTCCGGTCAGCTGACGGTGGCTCTTAGCGGAAACGGCGTTGGGGGCGCGAACATCGTTCTGCTGCCAACCTCGCTGAATTTCGGCACCGTGGCCACCGGCACGACCTCTGCCGCGCAGAATCTGACGATCTCCAATACGGGTGGGACGACCATCGCCCTCGGCGCCATGTCCGTCACTGGACCTTACCGGATTACAGCAAACACCTGCGGAGCTTCGCTGGCCCCCACCTATGGCTGCACGGTGGGCATCGCCTTCGCTCCCACGGTGTCAGGTGCTGCTCCGGGGAGCTTCTCTGTCACCGACAGCCTGGGCACTCAAACGGCCTCCCTCAGCGGCACCGGCGCAACCTCTGCCAGCGATAACCTGACGCCGCTGGCGCTTACTTTTCCGGCGCAGCTTCTGGCTACCAACAGCTCTCCGCAACTCGTTACTTTGACCAACAACGGCGACTCGGCCCTGATGCCGATCAGCGCCCAGACGACGGGAGACTTTTCCGTAACCAGCAACTGCGGCGCCTCGCTTGCGGGCCACTCCAGTTGCGCTTTCTCGGTAGTTTTTCACCCCACCCGCGCCGGGCAGGAGACGGGTACGCTGACGGTCAGCGATCCGCTGGGGACGCATACCGTAGCCCTCAGCGGTACTGGACTCGCACCGGCGGGTATCTCGATCGCGCCGACTACTCTCGATTTCGGCGGCGTGGGAGTTGGCGGCAGCAGCGCCCAGAGTGTTACTTTGACGAACAACGGCGGGGTTTCCCTCACCAGCATCGCCTTTGCCGCGACAGGGGATTTCGCGCTTGCGGCGAATGGCTGCGGAGCCAGTCTGGCCGCGGGTGCAAGCTGCAGCTTTCAGGTAGTTTTTTCGCCCTCGCAGGCTGGAGCCAGGACCGGAAACCTGACCGTGACGAGTTCCTCGGCGACCTCCTTCAACGTGCCGCTGAACGGCTTTGGCGAAGACTTCTCGCTGGTGGTGGTTGGCTCTCCGAGTGCAACCGTCGTTACCGGGCAGACCGCCAGCTATGCGCTGAGTCTCGTACCCGTGGCGGGCTCCAGCGGGACGGTGTCTCTTGCCTGCACGGGCGCGCCCAAAAATACGGTCTGCACCGTTTCTCCGGCCAGCGCCCAGGTTACGGGTGGCAATTCCGTCTCCATCTCCGTGCAGGTGACGACCGGCGTCTCTGTAGCGGCGAACTCCTCACCCGCCTTTCCGCGCCCTGCCGGCCATGGCCCTGGCCGCGGTCAAGACGCCGCCAGGGGATTGCTGACCCTCGCTCTTCTCCTGCCCGTCGGCTGGGGCCTGCGTCGCCGCCGCTCCGTGTGGATGGTGCTCCTGCTGGTGTGCCTTGCTTTTGCGCCTCTGGGATGCGGAGTCACCATAAATGGGGGAAAGCAGTCTCCGCCGCCGAATTCGCCTCCCGGCAGCACGACTCCCCCCGGAACGTATGCGCTGACTATTACCGCAACTGCTCCGGGAATCCAGAGGACAGCCGCCCTCAACCTGACAGTGGAGTAGGAGGGCGGCCGCCGATGCAGTTAACGGGAATTTGTTTCGGATAAGGAGGAAAGCGCCATAACGGGAGAGAGCAGGCGCGGTGGGAAGTGGAACGTAATATGGTGGACACCACCCGGCCTCTCTCCGGTTATTCTTAAGGTCACCTTAGTTGTGAACTTAAAGGAGCTGGAAACTGGATGATTCCGCGCCGGAGCTGGCCGCGAATCATTCTGCATGAACCCTATGGGTAATCGACTCGCTTGTTTGTTTGCCGTTCCGTTGATGCTGATTTCCAATGTGGCCTTTGCACAGAGCACATCCGGCTCGTATGGCGGCGCGTATTCCGGCACGGGATCCGACGGTGCCTGCACCGGAGCCGCGGCCACGGACGACCCCAACTGCCAGCAGTCGACGCAGGACACCACCAGGGGGAACGCTGCGGGATACGGAACCACTCCCACCATGACGACACCATCTATGCAGCAGGGAGAGGGTGTCTATGTGGATTCGGCGGGACAGATTCGGCAGGGCTACCCAGGACAGAACTATCCAGGCCAGAATCCGAGTGCGAACTACCCCGGTAATTATTCAGGAGCGGGACTGCAGCAGCCCGCGGATCCGATAACGGACTTTCAGCGGCTGGTGTCGGGTTCCACCGGGCAACTGATCCCGATCTATGGCCGCCAGCTTTTCCGGGGAGTGCCCTCCACCTTTGCTCCGGTCGATCAGACGCCTGTGACTCCGGATTATGTCATCGGTCCCGGCGATGAACTGCTGATCCGGGTCTGGGGGCAGGTTGTCTTCAACGACCGCCTTACGGTGGATCGCTCCGGCTCCATCTACGTGCCCAGGGTGGGCTCCATCCACGTGGCCGGCATTCCATTCTCTGACCTCGATAAGCACCTTCGCTCGGAGATCGGGCGAGTCTTCCGCAACTTCGACCTCAACGTCAACATGGGGCAGTTGCGCTCCATCCAGGTCTTTGTGCTGGGGCAGGCACGCCGTCCCGGCAGCTATACCGTCAGCTCCCTCAGCACGCTGGTCAACGCACTGTTTGCCTCCGGCGGTCCATCCGTTCAGGGCTCCATGCGGAACATCCAACTGAAGCGGGGCGGCAAGACTATCAGCGAATTCGATCTCTACGACCTGCTGAATCGGGGAGACAAGTCCCGGGATGCGCAGCTGCTTCCGGGAGACGTGATTTTTATTGCTCCCCTGGGGCCACAGGTCGCTATAAGCGGTGGCGTCCGCACCCCGGCCATCTATGAGCTTAAGGGGGAGACGACGCTCGAGGACCTGATTCAACTCGCCGGAGGGCTTTCGTCTACTGCATCGGATGCTCGCGTCTCCATCGAGCGGATTGAGGAGCATCGTGACCGCGAGGCCTCACAGATAACGCTGGATGCCTCGGGCAAAGCCACTGTTCTGCGCGATGGGGATGTGCTGCGAGTCTTTTCGATCGCCCCCCGGTTTGAGAAGTCGGTTACCCTTCGCGGAAACCTCGCGAATCCCGGGCGTTTTGGCTGGCATCCTGGCATGCGCCTCAGCGAAATTCTTCCCGAGCGCGCCTCTCTGCTGACGAATAACTATTGGCAGAACCATAACCAACTGGGGCTTCCGGGCCGCATGTTCTTTGAGCCGCTGCCGAAGCCGCCGACGACATTAGGCATGACACGCGCCGAGCGCGAAAGAGAAGCGGCGCAGAATGCGCCCGTGACGGAACCGCGTTACGTCGAACAACCTCAACCACTGACGCCGGCACAGCAACAGGAACAGCAGATGGATAACTCGCTGATCACGGCGGATATGGCCGGTCGAGCGACTCCACTCACGGCAGGGCAGCAGGGTTCCAGCGCCTCCCTTGCCAGCCAGCAGAGCCGCATCGCGGTCAGGGGAATGGAGTCGGGGGCGAACCGGGTAGAAATTCGAGTCCCGGCTCCCGAGATCGACTGGTCTTATGCCGTCATCGAGCGCCTTGATCCCGTGACTTTGAAGAACTCCCTCTTGCCGTTCAATCTGGGAGCGCTGGTGCTCAATCACGACGCCAGTCAGGATCTGGAACTGCAACCCAACGATGTCGTGACGATCTTCTCCCAGGGCGATATCCGGGTTCCGCTCGCGGAACAGACAAAGTTCGTCAGGCTGGAGGGCGAGATCGTCAGCGGCGGCACCTACAGCGTTAAGCCGGGCGAGACCCTGCGCCAGCTCATTGAACGGGCAGGAGGGCTCACTCCGAATGCCTATTTATTTGGTGCGGAATTCACCCGTGAGTCTACCCGCGTTCTTCAACAGCAGCGCCTGGATGAGTACGTCGATGCGCTGGCGGTTGACCTGCAGCGACAAGGGGCGAATAAGATCTCTTCGGCGGTCTCCAGCCAGGATGTCTCTGCGGCCGCCGGCGTCCTCTCGGGCCAGAAGGAGATGATTGCGCGGCTGCGGCAGGTACGCGCCACCGGGCGAATCGTGGCCGAAATCAAGCCGGACGCCACGGGTGTCGCCACGATTCCCGATCTTTCACTGGAGGATGGAGACACGTTTCTGGTGCCCTCGCGGCCTGCGACTGTCAACGTGGTGGGCGCGGTCTACGATCAGAACGCGTTCCTTTACGGTCAGACGCGCAGGGTACAGGACTACCTTCGTCTTGCCGGGGGACCGAACCGCAATGCCGACGTCAAGCATGCCTTCGTGATTCGGGCCGATGGCTCCGTGTTCAGCAAGGAGACCGCCAGTTCTCTTTGGGGTAACAGCTTTGAGCGTGCACGGATCAATCCCGGAGACACCATCGTCATGCCTGAAAGACTCTTCAAGGGCTCACCGATCCGCGGATTCCTGGAGTGGTCGCAGGTCTTCTCCCAGCTGGCATTGGGTGCTGCCGCAATCCGAATCGTAGCTCCATAGGGACGCCTGCAACTTAATGAGGTATTTAGGGTTATTACTGAAAGCGGTGCCAAATTGGGAACATTTCGTTCCAAGAGTGCAAATTGGTACCTTGGTAATCTCCGAGTAATGGAATTTTGATAGAGGTTGTAGAACCTGTTCGCTACACTGGTTGCACGATTGCCTGTCAAGGTTTGGAGCCGATGAAGCACAATGTGTTTTCCATATTGAACGCTCCCGTGAATGTTGCGGAATTTCGGGGCGTTGAGCCACTGCGAGATACGCACCGGAAAGAAGATACGACAGCGGCACCGAGTGCTGTGATAACGGTCGCACGCGCCAGCAGTTGGAGTGTCTCCAGCGCAAAGCGGTTTCTGGATGTCATAGCCTCGCTGATCGCCCTGCTGCTGCTTTCGCCAGTCATGCTGGTGATCGCACTATTGGTCGGCTTCACTTCCAAGGGGCCAGTCTTTTTCGCACAGCGGCGCGTGGGAAGCCATGGCAGACTCTTTACCATCTTCAAGTTCCGCACCATGGAAGTGGCACCTCCCCAGCAGAGCGGATCTCCGATTACGGTTCAGGGAGACCGTCGCGTCACCCGCGTAGGAGCGGTTCTGCGGCGCTTCAAGCTGGACGAACTGCCGCAGTTCTATAACGTGCTCAGCGGAGATATGAGCCTGGTGGGTCCGCGGCCCAAGCTTCCGCATCACGAGGGGTTGAAGATGCCCTTTCGTCCCGGGCTGACGGGTGCGGCCACGCTTGCGTTTCGCTGTGAAGAGCAGATGCTGCGCTCCATTCCCTCGCAGGATCTGGACAGGTTCTACGACCGCACCGTGAAGCCGATGAAGGCTCGCCTCGACTCCGAATATATGGAGAGTGCTACCCTCCTCAGCGACCTCGGAATCCTGCTCTCTACTGCGACTGCATGCACCGGTCTGAGCACAAAATCTACGTCGCTCGATTTCTCAAACCCGGCCTGATTCCAGCCAGCTCCCCCTGCACGAGCCGAGCCGCTGCAGATTTACCCTCTGCGAAGTTGGATTTGCGCCGCGATTCCTTTCGGTCAGCAGCTATACTTTTTATTGAGAGACTACCGATTGCAATCGGGCGAATCCTCGAGCAGGGATTCTGATTGTTGCGGCAGAGGTGTGTCTCATATTGGCGGTTCCACGCGAAATCGTTGGGCGGGAGTTGAGACGAGAGATGGCAGAAGCAGCAAAGGTCACAGTGGAAGATGTGCAACGGGTTGCCGAGCTGGCAAACCTGGAGTTGGAGGCTGGCGAGGAGGCGCGCATGCTGCGGGATCTGAATGCCATCCTCGGGCATGTCGCCCAGTTGAACGAACTGGACACATCCTCCGTCGAGGCTATGGCGCAAGTGACGGAAATTCTGGCACTGCCCGCTCTTCCTGCGTTGGAGACGTTGCGCCCGGACCTGATTCGTCCCTCGCTGGATCGCAGCGTGGTGCTCGATGGCGCTCCGGAAACGGATGGCGTCTTCTTCAAGGTTCCCAAAGTCCTCGAGCGTTAATTTTTCTGCCGCGAGCGCGGCTTGTTTCCCGGGAAAAGCATGACATCAGAGACCGTTTTGACAGAAAATCCGCAGTCGATCGACTCCGTGCGCGAGCAGGTTGCCAATCGTTCGAAAACCGCCCAGTCGTTTGCCGAGGAGACCTATGAGCGCATCGGCGCCGTCGATCCCCGGATCCATGCCTATCTGGCGTTGAGCCGCGAGCGTGCGCTGCGGCAGGCGGAGAAGATCGACGCCATGGCAGCCAGTGGGCAGACGCTTCCGCCGCTCGCGGGTGTTCCGGTCGGCATCAAGGACGTGCTCAATATGATGGGTGCTCCCGCGACTGCTGGATCGAAGATTCTCTCCGGCTATAACTCACCTTACGATGCGACGGCGGTTCAGCGGTTGGAGGCAGCCGGGGCGGTTCTGGTGGGCAAGCTGAACTGCGACGAGTTCGCGATGGGATCGTCCAACGAAAACTCCGCATATGGACCGGTACACAATCCCCGCGCGCTCGATCGGGTGCCGGGCGGCTCCAGCGGCGGCTCCGCTGCGGCGGTTGCGGCGGGCATGGCGGTCGCGACCCTGGGCACGGACACGGGGGGATCGATTCGCCAGCCGGCATCGTTCTGCGGAGTGGTGGGTCTGCTGCCCACCTATGGCCGGGTATCGCGATTCGGCTTGATCGCCTTTGCCTCGTCGCTCGATCGAATTGGCCCGTTTGGGAATAACGTGCGCGACTGTGCCACCATCCTCGGCGTCATGGCGGGCTACGATCCTATGGATGCGACCTCCTCGACGCTGCCGGTGCCCGATTATGCAGCGGAGATGGCAAGGCCGGTGGAGGGGCTCCGCATCGGCGTTCCGGCAGAGTATTTTGCCGAGGGGCTGGATCCGGAGGTTCGCGCGGCAATCCAAACGGGAATTGAGCAGCTTCGCGCGCGGGGATGCACGATTCACCCCATCTCCCTGCCGCACACGCGTTACGCCATCCCCACGTATTACGTGCTGGCGACCGCAGAGGCGAGCTCGAATCTTGCGCGGTTCGATGGCGTGCGTTATGGTTTTCGCGCCAAGGATGCGAATGCTCTTTCCGCCATGTACCGCCGCTCGCGAGACGAGGGCTTCGGCCCGGAGGTAAAGCGTCGAATTCTTCTTGGCACCTATGCGCTCAGCGCGGGCTATTATGACGCGTACTATCGCAAGGCGCAGCAGGTTCGCCGCCTCCTGGCGCAGGATTTTCTGAATGCCTTCGAGCAGGTGGATGCCATCGTGACGCCGACCGCGCCCACTCCGGCGTTCAAGCTCGGCGAGAAAACGGATGACCCCGTCTCCATGTACCTGGCGGACATCTACACCGTTACAGCCAGCCTTGCGGGTATTTGTGGAATCTCTGTGCCGTGCGGGGAGTCCAGCGAAGGGCTGCCGATCGGCATGCAGATCCTCGGAAAGCACTTTGCCGAGGGCACGATCTTCCGCGTCGCGCAGGCCGTCGAACAGGCGAACGCAATTCCAGTCAGCTAAGGGAAGCGGTCCATCCGCGAAGAGCCGGTTTGCGAACGATGCAGGCCGGCTTTTTTAATGGGGCAGGGGCTGGTAGTAGCGATCCTCGGGCGCTGCGCAACCCTGGCAAAGGGTTTGCCCTTCGCGCAGGACGTAACGGTCGTAGTTGATGCCCTCACCGCAGATGGCGCAGGCGATGCGCTCTCCTTTAAAGCCGGGAAACTCCTTTGCGTCGAGCGTGACGCTTACCCATTCCTCCGTGAAGAGGCTGGCGTCCGTCATCTCACGGTAGGCCTGCATCTGCTGCTGATTCTTATTCTCGATCCCGGGGAACATCTCGCGGGCCAGGGCCTTCGAGGACTCGCGTGCCGCGATGCGGATGGCGCGCTGGTTCGCCAGATCCACGAAGGTTGCGGCCATCTTGCCCCAATCGCGGAACTTGAGCGCCCTCTTGCCCAGTCGGCAGCCGGTTACCACGCCGATGGCGTCGGTGGCGCAGCGGTCAATTTCGACAAAGGTCACCAGGCGTTTGCGGTCGGCTCCGCGTGGGTCGGCGATGCCCAGGCGTTCGCAGCCGAGCATGGCCATGCGCACACCCAGCACCTGCCCGGCGCACAGATGGCCGTGGGCAATCTTCGCCTGCTCCAGCAGTTCGTCGAGCGATTCCATGACGACTATCCTAGAGCAACTTGGTGACTCTAGCGCGATTCGCTCCGCCCCGGTTATTGCGGATCCGGCTCGGCGGCGTCTCCCTCTTCCACCAGGACAGCGGAGAGGCCAATCAGATCAAAGCT
Organism: Acidisarcina sp.; assembly: GCA_035539175.1. Classification (NCBI taxonomy): domain Bacteria; kingdom Pseudomonadati; phylum Acidobacteriota; class Terriglobia; order Terriglobales; family Acidobacteriaceae; genus Acidisarcina; species Acidisarcina sp. Next base: position 809,866 of record DATLIY010000008.1, read on the forward strand.
CATCGGCGCGGCTCCCTTGGGATTGAAGGTGACGCGCAGCGGCTCCCGCTGCCAACCCGCGGGCTCGCATGCCGGGCTGGGGTGGTCGTCGGCAGACCAGGAAGAGATCTTCTTCGCCAGGATGGGACGGCGCGCGCCCACCTGCGCCACCACGGCATAGAGAGATTTCCCCGTCGAGGGCAACCCGCAGTAGGCGGCATAATCGCGGAACCAGACGACGTCGGAGACGGCGGGATCATAGTCCGGCAGATGCAGGGCCGTGACGTGGCCAGTGGTGCGATCCACCACGATCCACGAGCCGCGCTGCCACACCCAATGCTCCTTGGTATCGGTGGGCAGGGTGTCGTTGATGTGCAGGGCACGCCGAATGGTGAAGCTGCGGTCGGTGATGTCGTGCGCCTCGCCCGTGGTCCACTCCTTCACCTGGCCGTCCACCACAATGGGGCGAATCTTCAGGTCGCCATCGGTTGCGGCGGTGCCGCGCACCGAAGCGTCCGCGGGGTCGCCAATCGTGGTGTGCGGAACCCGCTTGAAGGGTCCAAGGCCGACGGTGTGCGGCTTTCGCACCGCAAGCAGATTCGCGGAGCACAGCAGCAGAAGCCCCGCCAGGAGGGCGCTTCGGAGCACAGGATGAGCGGAGGTCATGCCAGCTAGGTTAGGGGACCGGTGGCGCGATCCACAAGTCCCCGTTTGGGCCAGTTACGCTGAAGTAACAGCTACGCAGAAGTAACGTTGTTTTTGCGCAGTGCTGCCTGCTATTCGATGACGACGATCTTGGCGCGTTTGCCGACACGAACGGGCCAGCGCGCCGGCAGATCCTGCGCCAGGATGTTGACCGTCTTCTCCGTGGTGGTGCCGATCACGATGCCCGCCCGCTTGATCTGGTTCGAGGCCGCCGTGGTGGATTCGGCCAGGCCCGCGGCATGCAGCAGCTTCGGCAGGCGGATTCCTCTTCCACGTGCGATATCCTCCGCGCTCACGTCGAGGTTGGCGAGGCGTTCTCCTGCCGCTGAGTAGATGGTGGTAATCGAATGCGGCTCATCGGAGTTCCATTCCACGTCGCTCAGCGGGACATGGATCTCCTCCGTATCCGCCGAGATCTTGCGCTGCTGAAATTGCAGGGCCCAGTTTTCGTCTGCGCGCTGCGCGGCTTCCCGGGAGTGGAATCCGGCGACGATGAGACGTGCCAGATGCTTCTTCACCTCCATCGGGTGCAGCGTGCCTGCCTGTACTTCGGCCTGCATCGTATCAATTTCGGATTGGCGAAGGTCGGTCAGGAATGTCCAGTACTTCCACATCAGCTCGTCGGAGACGGACATCAGCTTGCCATACATTTCTTCGGGCTTTTCCTTGATGCCGATGGCGTTGCCCAGGGACTTGGACATCTTCTGCACTCCGTCCAGTCCTTCGAGGATCGGCGTCATCAGGATGATCTGCGACGGCTGGCCGTAGTGGCGTTGCAGCTCGCGGCCCATCAGCAGGTTGAATTTCTGATCGGTGCCGCCCAGTTCCACATCGGCGTGCAGGGCCACCGAGTCGTATCCCTGTGCCAGCGGGTAGAGCATCTCGTGCAACGAGATCGGCTTCTCCTCCTGGAACCGCTTGTGGAAGTCGTCGCGCTCCAGCATCTGCGAAACGGTGAAGTGCGCCGCCAGCCGGATGATGCCCTCAAAGCCCAGCGTTCCCAGCCACTCGGAGTTGAAGCGCACCTCGGTCTTTGCCGGATCGAGGATGCGGAACACCTGCTCCTTGTAGGTCTCAGCGTTGGCCTGGATTTCCTCGACCGTCAAGGGCTTGCGGGTGACATTGCGGCCCGTGGGATCACCAATCAAGCCGGTGAAGTCGCCGATGAGGAAGATGACCGTGTGGCCCAGATCCTGAAAGTGCTTCAGCTTGCGGATGAGCACGGTGTGGCCCAGGTGCAGATCGGGAGCGGTGGGATCGAAGCCGGCCTTCACGCGCAGCGGTTTTCCGCTCTTGCGGGAGGCTTCCAGGCGCTCGCGCAGGTCGGAGGTGCGGATGATCTCCGCCGCACCTTTTTGCAGCAGATCAAGTTGTTCATCAACAGGGGCAAAAGTGGACATAGCCTCTTCAGTATAGAGGTACCGGCCATCCAACTCCTTTGCTTACGCGGGAATTGCTCGCTTGAGCCTTTGCCCTGGCCGGTCGCATACTGTGCCACATGGATGCCGAGATCGCAAGAGAGTATCTGCTTACGCTTCCCCATGTCGTAGAGACGATGCAATGGGGAGCCAACCTGGTCTTCTGGGTGGGAGACAAGGCCATCGGCGGCAAGATGTTTGCCCTGCTGAATCTCGATGACGATGGGAGAGCGGTGCTCTGCTTTGCCGCCGGGCCGGATCGCTACGCCGAGCTGTTGGAAGTGGAAGGAGTGATCCCCGCTCCCTACCTGGCGCGCGCCTGCTGGGTTGCGCTGGAGAACTGGGACGTATTCCGTGCCAGCGAATTGCAGGAGCTGCTGCGCAATGCCCGCACGCTGGTGGAAGCAAAGCTGCCCAGGCGGACGAAGGATGTCCTGGCCATGCCAGCCGCGGAGCGCAAGCGGCTGGTCGCGCAAAGGAGGAGGCTCCTCGCCGCCGCTGGCGAGGCTCGTGGCGCGGCTCGCAAGCCAAAACGCAAGGCCAAGCCGTAAATCATCAGGTTGGTTGCGCGGAGAAGTCACCCTCCGTTAGCGTAGCCATATGGTTTCCCTTTCACTTGCAGGCAAGGTTGCACTCGTCAGCGGCGGTTCGCGCGGCGTCGGGGCGGAGACGGTGCGCCTCTTCCGCGAGGCGGGCGCGAAGGTCGTCTTCAACTATCGCGTAGCGCGCGAGCGTGCTCTGGAGTTGGTCGAGGAGTGTGGCGGCGAGGCTGAGTGTGTCGCCCTGCAGCAGGATCTCTCCCATGCCGGGGACGGCCGCGCCCTGGTGGCCGCAGCTATTGAAAGATTCGGACGACTGGACGCGCTGGTCGTGAACCATGGCATCTGGCCATCCAGGGACGCCTCCATCGCCACCATGTCCAGCGAACAGTGGAGCCGGACGATGGGAGTGAATCTCGATAGCGTATTCGGGCTGGTGCAGGCAGCGGTGGCGCAGTTTCAGCAGCAACGGGACGCGGGCCGGGCCACGGGCGCGGCTGGGCATATCGTCCTCATCAGCTCCACCGCCGGACAGCGCGGCGAGGCCTTCCATGCCGACTATGCCGTGACCAAAGGAGCGGTCATCAGTCTTACCAAGAGCCTCTCCAGCGAACTGGCCGGCGAGGGCATCTATGTGAATTGCGTGGCTCCGGGGTGGGTGGATACGGAGATGTCCGCCGCCGCGCTGAGCGATCCCGCGAAACGGGAAAAGATTTTGTCGTCGATTCCGCTGGGTCGGGTGGCGAGTGTGCGGGAGATTGCCGCGCCTGTGCTGTTCCTCTGTACTCCCTATACGGGGTTTATCAGCGGAGAGATTCTGAACGTGAACGGCGGCGCGGTTCTGGTAGGTTAAGGCGGAGCGAAGAGGGAAGCATGAAGAGAAAGGCAGCCTGCTGCAAAGGGTCGGTTTCAATGCGCGCCAAATCTTTCGGCGCGATACTGGGAGTTTTGCTGGCCGCAATCCTATTCTCATGCGGCGGCTTTGCCTTCGCGCAGGACACCGCTGCAACTGCCAAGCAGAATGAGCAGAAGGCACGCGCCGTCCTGGACGCAATGGTGCAGGCGCTCGGCGGAGATCGCTGGCTGTCGATGCAAAACCGCGTCTATGAGGGGCGTCGTTCGGGCTTCTACAAGGGCGATCCTACGGGCGCCATCGTCGATTATTTTGAGTTCCATCAATTTCCTGATCAGGATCGCGTCGAGTTCACCAAGAAGCGCGATGTGGTGCAGATCCTTACCGGGCGCGAGGGATGGGAGATCACCTATCGCGGCAAGAAGGCCCTGCCCAAGGATCAGGTGGATGCCGCGCTGCGGCACAGGGACCACTCCATCGAAGTTGCTGTCAAGGTATGGATGAAGGATCCCAGAACGATGTTGTTTTACGAGGGGCAGCGCACCGTGCAGCGCCATCTTGCGGATCAGGTGACGATCCTCTCCGGCACGAACGACTCAATCACGATCCAGATGGACGCGCAGGACCACCTGCCCGTGCGGAGCAGCTTCGAGTGGCGCGATCCGGTCTACAAGGACAAGAACGAGAGCGCCGAGGAGTACGACGACTACCATGTGGTCGAGGGCATCCCCACGCCCTTCACCATTACCAGTTACCAGAATGGCGAGATGACCGGCCAGCATTTTCTCTACCGCGCGAGCTACAACGTGACGCTGCCGCCGGAGACGTTCGATCCCGATAGAACCGCCAGCAAGATCAAGAAATAACCGTAATGTAACGTGGCGCGGCGGTCCCCGAAGAGAGGTTGTACCCGTCGCCGCGCGGGGCGATTGCGAATCACTGGGCGGGAAGATTGTATAATCGCGCTGCACCCTTATGGATAACGAAAAAGCTACACCTGAGCCCGGCCAGCAACTCGACATCAACGAGATCATGGCGATCCTGCCCCACCGCTACCCGTTTCTGCTGATCGACCGGGTGGTTGAGGTGGTTCGCAAGGAGCGCATTGTCGCGATCAAGAACGTGACGATCAACGAGCCGTTTTTCCAGGGCCATTTCCCTGGCTACCCGGTTATGCCGGGGGTGCTGGTCATTGAGGCGATGGCACAGGCCGGAGCCTCCCTGTTGCTCACCGAGTTTCCCGATCGCGACGATTACCTGACGTTCTTCACCGGCATTGAGCGCGCCAAGTTCCGCCGGCCCGTTGTGCCCGGGGACCAGGTGCGCATCGAGATCAAGGTGATTAACTGGAGATCGCGAGCCGTGCGCATGGAAGGGGTCGCAACGGTCGAGGGCAAGGTGGCGTGTGAATCGATTGTCATGTGCCAGATCGTTCCGCGGAAGAAGAAGGCCACAGCCTCTGCGGCAGGGGCGGTGAGCCAGGAGTGAGTATTCATCCCACAGCCATCGTTGCTTCGTCGGCGACGGTGCCCGCGAGTTGCACGATTGGGCCCTACTCCACCATCGGCCCTGACGTCGTTCTGGGCGAAGACTGCGAACTCGTCTCTCACGTTGTCATTGATGGTCACACGACCATCGGTGCCCGCAATCGTTTCTTTCCCTTTGCCTCAATCGGGGCAGCACCGCAGGACATCAGCTACGCCGGTCAGCTGACTCGGCTGGAAGTCGGGGACGACAACGTCTTCCGCGAAAGTGTCACCGTCTCCCGTGGAACGGTGAAAGGCGGCGGAGTCACCCGCATTGGCAGCAACTGCCTGCTGATGACCTGTGCCCATGTGGGCCACGACAGCCAGATCGGCAGCAACTGCATCATCGCCAATGCCGCTGCCCTGGCCGGGCATGTCGTGGTGGAGGATTATGCTTCGGTGGGCGCGCTGTGCGCGATCCATCAGTTTTGCCGTATCGGTCAGCATTCCTTTATCGGCGGCGGAACGGTTTGCACGCAAGACGTGTTGCCTTTCTCGCTGACCTCGGCCAAGCGTGAGACGCACACCTATGGCCTCAACAAGGTTGGCCTGCAGCGCCGTGGCTTCACACCGGAGCGGCTGAAGGCGCTGCAGCATGCCTACAAGACGCTGCTGGCCTCGCGGTTGAACACTTCGCAGGCTCTCGAGCAACTGCGGTCCGACGGAACTCCAACGGAAGATGTCGCTTACCTGCTCGAATACATCGAGCGCTCCCAGCGGGGGATCATCAAGTAACCATGAAACTTGGTCTGATTGCAGGCAATGGCCGCTTCCCCTTTTTGCTGCTCAGCGCGGCGCGGGCACATGGCGATCAGGTCGTGGTCGCTGCCATTAAGGAAGAGACCGATCCCGCAATCGATGACGTGGCGGCGGCGGACCCGGGCGTCACCGTCTTCTGGCTGTCGCTGGGCGAGTTGTCCCGGCTCATTGAAACCTTTCAGGCGGAAGGAGTCAGCCAGGCCGTGATGGCCGGACAGGTGAAGCACAAGCAGATCTTCTCCAGCATCCGTCCTGACTGGCGGCTGGCCAAGCTGCTGCTTTCGCTGCGGACCCGGAATACCGACATGCTGCTGGGAGCCGTCGCCAAGGTGCTGAAGGATGAGGGGATCGAGCTGATCTCTTCCACTGCATATCTGGAGCCGCTGCTTGCCCAGGCCGGAGTGCTGACCGATCGCGCACCCAGCGAAGAAGAGCTGAAAGACATCCGCTACGGCCGCAGCGTCGCTCTTGCCATCGCCGGCTTCGACATCGGGCAGACCGTCGTAGTCGCCGGTCAGGCATGTGTAGCGGTGGAGGCGATGGAGGGCACCGATGCGGCGATTGCGCGCGCCGGCCACCTGATGCAAAGCCTGGCAGAGGGCGGTGAGGCTTCCACGCTGCCGCGCGACCTGACCATCGTCAAGGTAGCCAAACCCAGGCAGGACATGCGCTTCGACGTACCGGTGATCGGCGCTCCCACGATCCACGCCATGCAGCAGGCGCGGGCAACCTGCCTGGCGATTGAGGCCGGCAGAACCCTGGTTTTTGATCCGGACACAGTGCGATCGCTCGCCAATGCGGCAAACATTGCGATTGTAGCCGTCGAACAAGCATAATCAGGTCCGCCCTGTGGTTGACCGCCACCTGGCAAATCTTCCCCTTGGAGTGTGCCTTGTGTCGAAAGTATCCATCGTCCTCATTGCCTTGCTCGTCGTGGTGCTTGCGGTTGCCCTGCGCCATAGCCGTGCAGCCGACAATCCGATACCGCAGGTGGGCCAGCAGGCGCCCGACTTCACGCTTCCCTCGCAGGACGGATCGCAGATCAGCCTGGCCAGTTTTCGCGGCAAATGGGTGGTCCTCTACTTCTACCCCAAGGACATGACCTCGGGCTGCACGCTGGAGGCGCACAACTTCCAGCGCGATCAGGCAAAGTATGACCAGCTCAAGGCTGTCATCGTCGGCGTCAGCGTCGACTCGGCGGAGAGTCACCAGCAGTTCTGCACCAAGGAAGGGCTGAGCTTCCGCCTGCTGGCAGATACCGAAAAGAAGGTGACTCCCGAATACGGCTCGCTGGGCAACTACATGGGCATGAAGATCGCCAAGCGCAATACCTTCCTCATCGATCCCTCGGGCAAGATCGCGAAGGTGTGGCTCGGTGTGGATCCGGCACACCACAGTGAAGAGGTGCTGGCGGAACTGGAAGCCAGGGCAAAGAGCTAGAGTCTATGTGCCGGGGGCAGGGAACGATACGGCAGGCATGGCGTTCCCTCAATGGATAAAAACCTGTAGACGCAAAAAAGCCCGGCGAGATGCCGGGCTCTTTTGCTTGCCTTAACGAACGGTTACTTCTTGGTTGCCTTCTTGGTTGCTTTCTTTGCGGCCTTCTTCGCCGGAGCCTTCTTTGCTACAGCCTTCTTGGCTGGCGCCTTCTTTGCCGCCTTCTTCGCTGGAGCCTTCTTCGCTACAGCCTTCTTGGCTGGCGACTTCTTTGCTGCTGCCTTCTTCACTGCCAAAGGAGTACCTCGCTTTGTAGATTTTTTACCAGTAGCGCTCTTCTTTAGGGTCACCGGTTTTCTGGTGGCCTTGCCGCCGCCACGAGCGCTCTTACTCTTCTTGGCGGCCGACTTCTTCGCGGCCTTTTTGGCCGGAGCTTTTACCGCAGCCTTCTTGGCCGCAGATTTCTTTTTGGCTGGAGCTTTCTTCGCTGCCTTTTTTGCTGCCTTTTTCGCCGGAGCTTTTCTTGCAGGGGCAGGAGCGCTCAAAGTACCGGTCTCGATGGAACCCGGAACCTTCTTCTCTTCTTCCTCGTCCTCGTTGTAGTGTCCCAGGTCTTCGTCGTCATCGGAGGAGATAGAGATGCTGATCTCTTCTTCTTCCTCTTCCTCGTCCTCGTCGAAACCCTCTTCTAATTCTTCCAAGGATTCATCTTCCTCGGGTTCGAACTCGCCGTCGTTCTGTGCGTAAAGCTTGCGATCTTCCTGCATTCCTATGCCTCCCACGGCTTCGGTACTTTCGGATTTCCCTGCACAGCGGAACTCTTTGCGCGCAGTAGCCTGCCGCGCGGATTATAGCAACAGCATGCAACGGTATGCGAATGAACGCAAGCACGAAGTGAGATCAACGTTGCGATTCTCAGTGTCTCTTCTTCCGTTTTGAATTTGTAGATGAGGAAGACTTGCTGGCCGAGGAGTGTTTCGCCACCGCTGTGGACGCCTTGGCCGACGTCTTTTTGCTGGCGGAAGCGGAGTGCGCTGCGGCGCTGTGCCCACTCGACGAATGCTTCGCAAGGCTGCGCGAATGACTCGAGGAGTGTGTACGGCTGCTGCTGCCCGAGGCTGCTTGCACCCGCGATCCACGCGTGTGCGAGCTTGTCCGGACAACATGCGCAGGTTCGGCTACAAACAGTCTGCGGCCCGAGGAAACGCGAGCCGTCTTCAGATGATTCCAGCGCCGCAACTGATCGATGGACACCCCGAAGCGGTCGGCAACAGAGACCAGCGTGTCTCCGCGGCGCACAACATAGGTAGTGGCGCGCGCAGAGGAATACGTCGATACAGCAGGTGCCACAGGAATAACCAGTGCATCTGTCTGCGAGAGGTCCTCTCCCGACGGCAGTTGATTCACAAACGCGATGTCGGAGGCGCTCACGTGGAAGTTTCTTGCCACTTCGTCGAGCGACTCACCCGGCGCAAGCTTGTGGTAGCGCCAGCTTCGCCTCTTGTCTTCCGGAATCTCGGCAATCCTCTTTTCGAAAAGATCTTTCTTGCCGGCCGGCAGGTGCAGGTCGAAGCTCGTATCCGGAGGCGTGCTCATGCGCAGCAGGCTCGGGTTCAGCGCCACAATCTCCTGCACCGGTACTTCGGTCACATCCGCTACCAGGCGGAGGTCGATGCTGGAGTTCGTCGTGACGGTGTCCGGATCCGTTGCCGAATCGAGAGCGACACCCTCCAGGCCGTACTGCCCGGGATTCTTCGCCATGATGGCCGCAGCCAGAATGACGGGGACATAGTTCTTCGTCTCCTGCGGCAGTGCGTTGCGGCGATACAGTTCCCAGAAGTCGGCATAGCCGGTGCGCTGCACGGCGCGCTGCACGTTGCCCGGACCCCAGTCATAACCAGCCATGGCGAGGTACCAGTCGCCAAGCTGGTTGTAGATCTGCTTCATATACCGCGCGTAGGCGCGAGTGGATTTCTCCGGATCGAAGCGCTCGTCATACCAGCCATTGCGCGTCAGCCCATAGGTGCCATAGGGCATGAATTGCCACATGCCTGCTGCGCCGGAGCGTCCGTTGACAACCTGTGGCTGAAAGCCCGATTCCGCGACGGCCTGATAGATAAGATCCTGCGGTACTCCTTCTTCGGCCAGGATCTTCTGGATCATCGGCTTGTAACGCCCAGCGCGTTGCAGGGAGCGCATTAGCGTTCCGTGGCCCTTGGTCGAAAAAAAACTGATCTGGCTGGCGACGTAGTCGTTGATGACCAGCGGCAAATCGGATTGCGTTGTCTTCAACTCCGCAATGGCCTGCGCCTTGAGGTTGGGATCGACGGGGAAGGTGACATCGTTCGCGATATCGACGGGCGCGGGCTCCACCTTGGGGGCAAAGCCATTGCCTTGCTTTAACGCTTCCATCTCCAGCGTGTTCACGGCATCGACAATATGCTCGAACTCATCGCTGAGCTGCGGATCACTCTTCAGATCGATTCCGCTCGCCAGCATCATGTCCACGGCGCGGTCAAAGTCTCTCTTGGCTTCGCTCAAACGTCCGTTGCGGTAATTGGAAACGCCGCTGGCATAGGCCTGTTCCACCTGGTCGATGAGCTGCTGCTGACTTCGGTTGGCTGGAGCCGGCGTCGTTGCAGGGGTAGGAGTGAGCTGAGGAGACTGCGTAAGTTGCACGTTCTGGCGGGGCAGCGTGGGCGCAGTTGCCTGTGGCGACTTCCCGGCAGGCGAAGTCGCCGGCTGTGGATCACACCCGGTGAGCAGCACTAGAGCGATGCACGAAGCAGCTATGGATAAATTGGAAACAGCCATGCGAAATGCGTCGGTACCCGTCACCATTGTATTGCGCGAAGGGGCTGCGGACCGATGATAAGATCAGAAGTTGAGGAAGTTTGTGCGCTGCGTCGGTACCGTAGTGTGCCTCACTCTCCACCCGGCATCTCTCAATGAACATTCGAAATATTCGTAACTTCGCGATCATCGCGCACATCGACCACGGTAAATCGACCCTGTCGGACCGGCTGCTGGAGCTGACCGGCTCCCTGACTGCGCGCGAAATGCAGGCCCAGGTGCTGGACGCCATGGACCTGGAGCGCGAACGCGGCATCACCATTAAGGCCCACGCAGTGCGCATGATGTATCACGCGCGCAATGGCGAAATTTATCAGCTCAACCTGATCGACACTCCCGGCCACGTGGACTTCTCCTATGAAGTATCGCGGTCCCTGGCCTCGTGCGAGGGTGCTCTGCTGGTGGTGGACGCCTCGCAGGGCGTTGAGGCGCAGACGCTTGCCAACGCGCACCTCGCCATTAATAACGGGCTCGATATGATCCCGGTGATCAACAAGATTGACCTGCCCAGCGCCGATGTCGTGCGCACGCAGGAGATGATCGAGTCCGCCGTCGGCCTGGATGCAACCGATGCGATCCCGGTCAGCGCCAAGACGGGCCTGGGCGTGCCGGAGGTGCTGGAGGCCATTGTGAATCGCCTGCCTCCTCCCTCGGGCGATCCCGAGGCACCGCTGCAGGCGCTTATCTTTGACTCATGGTTCGATTCCTATCGCGGCGTTATCGTGCTGACGCGAATCATCAATGGAAGGCTGAAGAAGGGCACGAGAATTCGCCTGATGTCGAACGGCAAGACCTTCGATGTCGAATCTCTGGGTGTGCTCACGCCCAAGCCGGTGGAGATTGGCGAACTGACTGCGGGTGAGGTTGGATTCTTTGTCGCCAATATCAAGAATGTCGCGGATACGAAGATCGGCGACACCGTCACGGAAGATGGGCGCCCCTGCGCCTCGGCTCTGCCCGGCTTTGAGGACATCAAGTCGATGGTCTTCGCCGGCATCTATACAGTGGATTCGCATGAGCACACGCTGTTGCGCGATGCTCTCGAAAAGCTCCGGCTCAACGACTCCTCCTTCTTCTTCGAGCCGGAGAGCTCGGTTGCCCTTGGCTTTGGCTTTCGCTGCGGGTTCCTTGGGCTGCTGCACATGGAGATCATTCAGGAGCGTCTGGAGCGGGAGTATCAGCTCGATCTCATCACGACGGCTCCCGGTGTGCGCTACAAGATCACGCTCACCGATGGCTCCGTCGTTGAGGTGGATAACCCCTCCCGCTGGCCCGATCCGAGCAATATTGAAAAGATCGAGGAGCCGGTCATCAATGCCACGATCCTCACCAACGAGGAGTATGTCGGCGGCATCCTCAAGCTGGTGGAAGAGAAGCGCGGCCGCCAGAAGAACTTCGAATACGTGACGCCGACGCGGGTGATGCTGACCTACGAGCTGCCGCTGAATGAGATCGTGCTCGACTTCTACGACCGCCTGAAGTCCGTCTCCCGTGGATATGCCTCGCTGGACTATCAGCTTGCCGGGATGTGGGAGTCGCCGATGGTGAAGCTCGAAATCCTCGTCTCCGGGGAGCCCGTGGATGCGCTTTCCATCATTGTGCACAAGGACTTCGCCTACGAGCGCGGCCGCGCCCTGGTCTCCAAGATGCGCGAACTCATCCCCCGCCAGCAGTTTGAGGTAGCCATCCAGGCGGCTATCGGCTCCAAGATTGTGGCTCGCGAAACCGTCGCCGCACTGAGGAAGAACGTGATTGCCAAGTGCTACGGTGGAGATATTTCGCGCAAAAGGAAGCTGCTGGAGAAGCAGAAAGAAGGCAAGAAGCGGATGAAGCGGGTGGGCAAAGTCGATATCCCGCAGGAAGCCTTCCTGGCGGTGCTCAAGCTGGGCGAAGAACCCTCCCGCTAGCCGGGAAAATTCTTACAAAAATCATTGATGTTGGGATGATGGGTTCACTTGCCCGTAACCTGAATCTGTGGAAAGCGCAAGTTATGCACCCTGTGGAAAAAAGCGCGGGCTCCTGCACTGAAAATTGTGGCAGGACGCGCTAAAGCTCCTGATAACAATTAAGTTAACAGCGCCCATCTGGGAAATTGCGCAGTGATTTTCGCGGCGCGATTTTTTTGGAGCGTCGGCCGACTCCCGATATTCACATTTTTTTCCACAGGTTCAGGGGGCGAATTTATGTCACAGTCCTCCGAGTTCCGCAAGAGAAAATTTAGCGTCCGCTCGGAGGCAGGGAGAGGGTTGGATAACTCCGGAACGGCTTTGTGAATATTTGATGAACGACAGCCAACATCCTACCCGGAACCAGGTAGACGCGCCAAGAAAATGCTGGGGTCGAAATCTCTCAGTTCCATTTCGGGAAACACGAAGGAAAAGAGAAAGTGCGTGCCTGGAATAGCCTGCAAAAGCCCCTTCTTCCAACTTCTTCCCGGCCCAATTTATTGGTCGAGCCAATGCAGCCAGGCCCAGCCTATGCAGAGCGTCACAAGCGTAATCGGCAAGCCGACGCGAAGATACTGCCAGAAGCTGACCCTGGCCTCGCGACGTGCGATCTGGACGACGATGATGTTCGCAACCGATCCGGTGATGGTGAGGTTTCCTGCGAGCGTGCTGGCCATCGCCAATAGCAGCCAGCCGGCATGCGTTCCGCCCTGGTGAAGAACGACGGGCTTAAGCAGCAGCACGGCGGGAACATTGCTGACGAGATTGGACAGAAGTGTGGTCACGCCGATAAAGACCACCGTATTTTTCAGATTGAGGTGCTCTGCCCACAGCAGCAGCTTTTCGTTCACCCCTGCCGCCTCGCCGCCTGCCAGTACGATAAACAAGCCGACAAAGAAGACCAGCAGCGAGACGTCAACGTGAGCCAGAAGGAAACGCGCATCCCTGTGCCTGCTGACCAGGAGCAGGCATGCCCCGGCGATGGCGCTCATCGCCGGGTCCATGCCGGAAAGAAACGCAATCGACACCAGCAACAGGATGATCAGCGGCCACACCATGGCGCGAAAGCTGGGCTCCTGCTTTACGCCGTCCGCAGGCGTTGCGGCGGATTTGGCCTCGACGTGCAGCGCGTTGCGAAAGAGCCATGCGAGGATTGCGTAATCCGCGGCTAGCCCCAGCAGGGCAATCGGCCCAAGCTTCAGCAGAAATTCAATGTAAGAGATGTGAGAGACGGAGCCGATGAGAATGTTCTGCGGATTGCCGGTGATGGTTGCGACGCTGCCAATGTTTGAGGCGGTTGCCAGTGCAAGCAGATGCGGCAGCGGAAGACGGCGCATGCGTCGTGTCACCTCCAGCACCAGCGGCGTAAGGATCACGCAGACCACATCGTTGACCAGCAGAGCTGAGAGCACTCCGCTGGTCAGAATGACAGCGGGCAGCAGATAGCGTGGCGGCAGATGTGCCAGGGTGTGGTCCGTGAGCCAGGAGAAGAATCCCGCCTCGTCCAGACCGCCAGCCAGCAGCATCATTCCCAGTAGCAGAAGGAGGGTGGGGAAGTTGATGGCATCGAGCGCCTGCCTCGGGGTCAAGACGCCAAGCATCACCATCAGCGTTCCGCTGATGATTGCCATTGCTGTCCGGCCGATGCCCGTCCTTGGAATGTGGCCAAAGGCGAAGACAAGATAGCTCACGAGGAACACAACGGTGCCGGCAATTGCTGCGGGATGAAAGGTCAGATGGAGCATCGTGTCTCAGGACGCGGAAGCTTGCCGCTGGAGGTCTCGTGATCCGGCTTGCAAAGCAGCAAACGGATCTATGGCTGTGGAACGGTAGATTAGAGCAGTTTAGAGCAGTTCTATTCCGTCTATCTTTCAATCCCAGCAATCTATCTTCGCGATGTCCCATAAGCTGGCACCGCGGCCTTTTTTTGTTGTGACAGATGAATCTCAATGAGTGAATTGGCCTGTTATTGTAAACGGGGTCAGCCGACAGTCGCGGGGCAAGTGGAGCATGTACACTGATTTGCGAGAGCAGCCTCCATGCCGACATGTTTTGTAATTCAGCCGTTTGATTCAGCTGGGAAGTTCGACAAGCGATATAAAGAGACCTTTGTTCCAGCCATTGTCGCGGCTGGGTTAGAGCCGTACAGGGTAGACGAGGACGCACGGGCTGATGTGCTGATTGCCTCGATTGAGGACGGTATCCGTTCGGCGGCGGTGTGTTTGGCCGACATCACTACCGACAACCCGAACGTCTGGTACGAACTCGGCTTCTCCTTCGCTGCGAACCGTCCCGTCGTCATGGTTTGCTCAAATGAACGAACCGGCAAGTATCCCTTCGACATTCAGCATCGAGCAATCATCCCATACAAAACCGAGGCACAAAGCGATTTCAAGGTATTGAGTGACGCCATAACCGAACGCTTGAAAGCGGCGGCTGAGCGGAGCCAAGAGTTACAGCAGATTGCCGATGAACCAGTGGCTTCGGTGAGTGGCCTAAGTCCGATTGAGTTGACGGTTCTAGCGGTGGCGGCTGGCACGGCCGACGGTCCCGAAGCCGGTTTCAGCGTGTGGAAAGTCCGAAATGATGCCGAGAAAACGGGTCTCACAAATATCGCCATTTCCCTTGCACTACGACGGCTCACGGTGAAGCAGTTCTTAGAAGAGACATTGGTGGAAGAATATGGCAACGAGCCATATACGGGAATGAAGATCACGGGCCGGGGTTGGGACTGGATCGGCGCAAACGAAGACAGCTTCGTGCTTCGCCGCCCTCAACGCGAAAGCCGAACAGCACTTCCATATGAGGCTGAAATCAGCGACGACGATATCCCTTTCTGAAACGGAGCGATGCCATGTGTGCATCGTTTGTAGCAGGTCAAATGTTGCCAAATCGTCGAGTCGCTCCGGACAGCCGGGAGTAATCCTCTTATCTGCATGATCGCCATCTCGGACAAGTAGCGAGACGAGCTTCCCTGTCTCTTGATTCTTGGTGTCTCGGCCAAATGTTGGTTGATTTTCTTGAGTCATGCAAAAAACGCGGGCTTAAAAGTAAAGCTCTTGCGGTGGCCAGCTTATGCTTGATTCGGTGAGATTGGCGGAAAAGACACTTTGCAGGAAAAGTAGAGTGTGGCGATGGGTTGCGGCCCACCTGAGATAAAGTTGCTCACAGAGAATCAGGCAAAGAGAATCAGGGAAAAGATTGCTGCAGAGAATCAGGCAGCGCAGGAGCATCCTGAGAAGGAGCAATGGAGGTTGAGCCATGGCGGAGTTGACCCGGACAGGCGTCTCCATCGAAGAGGATCTGCTTCAGCAGTTTGACGCGTTGATCGCCGGACGTGGCTATAAGAATCGATCCGAGGCCATTCGCGATTTAATCCGCGAGAGCCTGGTGCAGGAAGCCGTCGATGAAGACAAGATGGTGGTAGCCACGCTGTCGATGATCTACAACCATCATTTGCCGCATCTCGGCGAAAAGCTTACGGAGATGCAGCACCACTCTCATGGCGCGGTGCTGGCTACAACCCATGTACATCTGGACGAGGAGAACTGCCTGGAAGTGATCCTGATGAAAGGCAGAAGCAAGGAGATTCGCCACCTGGCCGACCACATGCTGAGTCTTCGCGGAGTCAAGAATGGCAAGCTGGTGATGACCTCAACCGGGGAGGAAGCGCCGGGCCCGCAATCCAGGAGGCATCGTCATTAGCCAGACCCGGCATGCCAAATCAGGCGGCAGGGATAAAATCTATCGGCAGTTCGCTTGAATCTTCAGCCGGTTGCCGGGCATCCCAAGAAGTGAACGGATTGAGTGGCACGGATTGTATCCGCGTTGAGCAGGAGTTGGCGTGACCCGCACCAAGAAGATCAGTAAGCGATTTCGTTTTCTTACCAGCCTGGCTGGAAGCTCAGCGTTGCAGCGCATCGAGGGGGAGAGCATTCCCCCGGTGCTGGTTGATAGGGATCAGCTTGGTGTCACCTTTATCGGGCACTCTTCCTTTCTGTTGCAGATGGGCGGGCAGAATCTGCTCATCGATCCGGTCTTCGTACAGTGGCTGGTCGTTTTGCGGCGTTTGCGCAGGCCGGGAGTGAAGATCGAGCAACTCCCGCCAATTGACGCGGTTCTGCTCACGCATGCCCACATGGACCACCTCAATCGTCCCTCTCTCCTGCGCATTGTGAGGCACTCGCGGCAAATAAGCGGGCGCGCTCCGGTGGCGATTGTTCCCTGGGGAGTTGGCGACCTGGTTCGTGACCTGGGATTCGAGCGCGTCATTCGCCTGGAGTGGTGGCAGACGGAAGCGCTGGGCAATCTGCAGGTGACCATGACTCCCGCTCAACACTGGGGGGCACGTTATTATCGCGACACCCATCGCGGCTTTGGCGGCTATGTGGTGCGCTCGCAGCAGCACTCGCTGTATCACTCCGGGGATACGGCTTACTTCGGGGGCTTTGAACAGATCAGGAAGCGGCTAGCACCGCAAGTCGCGCTGCTGCCGATCGGCGCTTATAACCCGGAGAGCTTCCGCAATGTGCACACCAACCCGGAGGACGCACTCCAGGCCTTCTTGGATCTGGGCTCGCGCTGGATGGTTCCCATGCATTACGGAACCTTTCGGTTGTCAGAGGAGCCAACCGAGGAACCGGTGCAGCGCCTTCTGGCTGCCGCAAAAAACGAAGGTGTATCGAACCGGATCCGCGTCCTGGCGGAGGGAGAGACGAAAGCATTCTCACCCGAGGGAGCTGAAATCGAGGAAATCTCCCTCATTCGGTAGTCTCCAGCCGACGGCCGTTTCCCGGAATGCAACTACAGAAAAACACTGCTTTTGCCTCCGAACGCAAACCCGCACCACTATTCCTACATCCCAAGGATTCACTGAGGGTTTCTTTCGCTGATCCTGGGAGGCTTTGCATGGCGGAACATGCGGTATTTGGGATCTTCGCGAGCAGGCAGGCGGTGGAGGATGCAGTCGCGGCACTCAGAGACGCGGACTTCCGCCAATCGGACATCTCCATTCTTGCTCCGGAGAATCTCGGAGATTCTCGAGACCTGCTGTCGCCGACGACGAAAGCTCCGGAGGGGGCCGCGACGGGCGCTGCCTCGGGAGCAGTGGTGGGAGGAGTCCTGGGCTGGCTGGCTGGGATCGGTGCCCTGGCAATCCCCGGGGTGGGGCCATTTCTCGCCGCGGGCCCCATTTTGGCGGCGCTTGCCGGACTGGGTGTTGGAGGCGCTCTGGGCGGTATCACCGGAGCCCTGGTGGGTCTTGGTCTTCCCGAGCACGAGGCCCGGCGCTATGAGCGGCGGCTCGTAACGGGTGCGATTCTCGTATCCGTGCACGCCGATAACGCGGAATGGGCCAGGCTTGCGAAGGAGATTCTGAAGAGTGCCGGTGCCGAGGAGATATCCGATGCGGGAGAGAGCCGTGCTGCCTGAGAGGGGTTGTAACACTTTCGAGGTGGGGAAGCGAACGATCGTGGGGGCGGCAGGTGGTATTCACAGCCCCATATTTCGATTTATCCTGAGCGCCATGATGGCTCTAAGAAATATCCGATCCCTCCTTACCTTTTGCGCCGTATTGGCGTTCGCATCCCTGGCTCCCTTGGCATACGCTTCCAGCGGCACGGCCATCTACACCACAGAGGAGGCTCAGAAGGTCGACCAGAAGACCTCCAAAGAAGTGAAGAGTGCCCCAGGGAACAGCTTGGTCGCGGGCGGCATGAAGCGGACTCCTCCGGCAGCGCCGGCACCCCTGTTCTCCATCAGCCTTGAACCAAAGGGGAAAGCAACGGTCTCGCAGAGCTACACCAGCCCGGTGGTTACCACCTACTACGCCCACTGGACGCAGAGCGGCGGCAATGTGGTGGTGACGTTCAGCCCCGAAGACCGGAAGCGCCAAATCACCTTTTCGCGCAGCGGTGGCAAACTGGTTGCGAAAGAATGGGCGGCATCGGAGTGGGGTGGCAAGCCAGCGCCCTCCATGCATCGCGACAACTCAGACGCGCAAACCGCGGCGGCCTCTTCCGGTCACCATCTATCGTTTCATCTATAGCCCATCGTTTTTTTATAACCAGAAGCAGTTGCCCCCATACGAGAAAATGCCCTCTCTTCCGCGCGGAAGAGAGGGCATTTTGCTTTTGTGCTGGATGAGGCGCCGGACTACATATTTGTGTGGCCGTGGCGCATCTCTTCATTGAACTCCGGTTTGGTGATTGCGAGTGCCTTCTCCATGCGATCGTGGAACTCTTCGGCCCTCTCCATCAGCTTGGGAGTTGCCGCGGCAAAGTCGCCTTCCGGCGTCAATTGCAGAAAGCCTGCAGCCGCTCCCTGCGCCGCTATCTTCTGCAGATCCTCGGTCGTGGTGTTCAGGTATTGAGCATCGCGCGGGTCGGCGATCCAGACCGGTTGTCCCCCGCCCAGAACGCCGGATAGCCAGTAAATCTTCGATGCCAGAAACTCGTGACGGCTCTGGTCATCCGTGTCGGTAAAGAAAAACTTCTTTTGCCAGCGGCTGTAGTAGCGAGTGGTTACCGGTACCGGCTGGCGATTGCCGCTCTTCACCAGTTCCAGTTGCCCCTGATCGAAGGTCTTGCGCACGGCGTTGTAGATAAACGTCTCAGCGTATGGTTGCTCGGGCGCTGGAACGATCTCGGCAAAGGTCACGGTCATGCTGGCGGAGATCTTGGCATGCAACGGCGTTCCTGTGCCGTCTTCCAGACGAACTACGCCGTGGACGATGTAGGTATCCGCGCCGGAGGTCGAGAGATGGAAGGGCCAGCGGAACTCCGTAAAGGTGATGGGCAGCCCGGCGAGGGTCACGTAGGCGTCGGGGCGGGGATTGCGCAACCGCTTTGCCGCTCCGCTCAGGTGCGCGGTCATCACGGGCAGCAGCTCGGGCTTGTTGAAGTCGAAGGCGTCGCTCAACTCCAGCTCAAGCGTGTGGTCCGCCGTCGCATCCGGGGTGAGGGCCAGGCGAAAACGCGCCGTCGGCCTGTTGTTGAAATCTGTACCGGCCTCGGCTGCGAGAACTACCAGTCCGGCTTCACGAGAGGCCGTATCCACAGCCGAAGTCAGAGATGTCTTGATATTGGATGTCATAGTCTTTTTATTTCAGTGCTTCTCTATTCTAATCGCCCCGGATGGATCGGCTGGAGCAATTCCGGGTACAAATCCTTATGCGCGGATGAAAATCAGGTCCTAAACCGCCCGGCCCGCTGCCGCGCCGGAGGCCCATGCCCATTGGAAATTGAAGCCTCCCAGGTGGCCGGTTACGTCCACAACCTCGCCGATAAAAAACAGGCCCGGCACGCGACGGCTCTCCATCGTACGTGCGGAAAGCTCCCCGGTATCCACTCCGCCGGCGGTAACTTCGGCCTTATCGTAGCCCTCGGTTCCCGCGGGAGTAATGGGCCACGCGTGCAGGTGCTTTTCATAGTCCATAAGCGCGTGATTGGTCCAGCCCGCCGGAGGGTCCATTTCGAGGAGCCGGTCTGCCAGCCGGGCAGGCAAAGCAGCGCGTAATGCGGACCGGGCACTGGCAGCGTCGCGATGGGCGATGGATCGCAGCGGCGTGGTCAGGTCCTTCCCCGGTGCGAGATCGAGGGTGATGGGCGAGCGCCGGTCCCAGTAGCTGGAAATCTGCAGAATTGCAGGTCCGCTGAAGCCGCGGTGCGTAATCAGCATCTTTTCCCGGAATCGGGCCCGGCCAAAGGACGCCAGCACCTCCGTGGACACCCCGGACAGATCGCAGAGCGCATCTTTATCGCCGCCATGCAGCGTTAACGGCACCAGCGCCGGGCGGCATTCGCGTATCGCAAGGCCAAACTGCCGCGCAATCTCATATCCAAAGGCGGTTGCGCCCATCTTCGGAATGGAGAGCCCTCCGGTGGCGATCACCAGTGCAGGTGCGCGCACTTCTCCAATGCTGGTGCGCACTGAAAACACATCGGGCCGCGATATTTCGGTCACGTGAGTCTGGAGAAACATGGTGACTCCGGATGCCTCACACTCCCGCAGCAGCATGTCCACGATCTCTGTAGCGGAGCGATCGCAGAAGAGCTGACCCAGGGTTTTTTCATGAAAGGGAATGCGATGCTTCGTCACCAGATCCAGAAAATCGCCGGGCGTGTACAAGGCCAGCGCGGACTTGGCGAAGTGGGGATTCGCGGAGAGAAAATTCTCCGGCTGGCAATGGATGTTGGTGAAGTTGCAGCGGCCCCCGCCAGAGATGAGGATCTTTTTGCCTGGGCGATCGGCGCGTTCCAGCAGCGCCACGCGCCTGCCGCGCCTGCCTGCTTCGAGGGCGCACATCAATCCCGCGGCGCCTGCCCCCAGCACAATCACATCGAAAGACTGCGCTGCCGCCAGCCTCCGGGTTTCCTTCACGCGCATCCCTTACTCAAAAAAACAGTCCCCTCTGCCGCCGGATACCTGCTGCTGACAACAGGGGGCTGCTTCCATTATGACGTGCCTGCTGTCTTGCGGGTGCGGCGTGCGCGACCTGTGACTTAAGTCGCTGCTGCTTGCTGATTCGCTGGTTATGCTCTTGCACACGGGAGCACCTGGCTTTAGCCGGGGACCAAGAAGGGATGTGGATTTATGTTTTGCTACCAGTGCGAACAAACCTCAAAGGGCGAGGGCTGCCAGACTTTAGGCGTTTGCGGAAAAGATGAAACAACTGCAATTCTTCAGGATCTTCTGATCCACACGGTAAAGGGCATTTCGATGTATGCCTATCGAGGGAAGCAGCAGGGAGTGGCTGATCCGGAGGTGGATGCCTTCACGATTGACGCCATCTTCGCGACGCTGACCAATGTCAACTTCGATCCCGAGCGGCTGATGGAGCTCATTCATCAAGCAGTAGCGGTACGGCAGCAGGCACGCGCGCTCTATGAACAAGCCTGCGCTGAGAAGGGCATTGCAGCCGAGGCGCTGCAGGGGCCTGCGGTGTGGCAACCTGCTTCCACCCTGGAGGGCCTGCTGGCACAAGGGCAGGAGACGTTGCTGCCGGTCCGCTTTCTTACCGAAACCAGGGAGCTCGCCAATCTGCAGGAGTTAGCCCTGTACGGCATCAAGGGTGTTGCCGCATATGCCGTTCACGCGCATGCTCTTGGCGGAGACGACCCGGCCATCTATGCCGACATCCACGCAATCCTCGACTCGCTCACACACTCTTCGACCGCGGATCAGTTGCTGGGCACGGCTCTTCGCGTCGGCGAACTGAACTATCGCGTGATGGAACTGCTCGATAAGGTCCACACAGAAACCTTCGGACATCCGCAACCCTCCAAGGTGCGAATTCACCCCAAAAAGGGTAAGGCGATTCTCGTCTCCGGGCACGACCTCGGCGACTTATGGGCGCTGCTGGAGCAGACGAAGGGGCTCGGCATCAACATCTACACGCATGGGGAGATGCTTCCGGCGCATGGCTATCCGAAGCTCAAAGCCTATGAGCATCTGGCCGGCAACTACGGCGGAGCATGGGTGGATCAGGCAGACGACTTTGACTCCTTCCCCGGTGCAATCCTGATGACTTCGAACTGCATTCAGCTTCCAAAGTCCAGCTATCTGCAGCGCATCTTTACTGCTGGCGCGGTTGCATGGCCTGGGGTGGAGCACATTTCCAACCGCGACTTCAGCCCGGTGATTGCGGCGGCCCTGCGCGCTCCCGGCTTTGCCGAGGATGGCCCGGATCAGGAGATCTTGACCGGCTTTGCGCACAACGCGGTACTTGGCGTGGCGGACAGGGTAGTGGAAGCAGTGAAGGCGGGAGCGATCAAGCGCTTCTTCCTCATCGGTGGTTGCGACGGTGCACGCTCCGGCCGCAGCTACTACACCGACCTGGCAGAATCGCTTCCCAAGGACTGCGTGATCCTGACGCTGGCCTGCGGCAAGTACCGCTTCAACAAGCTGGAGTTCGGCGAAATCGGTGGTATTCCGCGCCTGCTCGACATGGGTCAGTGCAACGATACCTACTCGGCATTGCAGGTGGCGCTGGCACTGGCTAAGGCATTCGATTGCGGAGTGAATGATCTGCCGCTGTCGCTGGTGCTCTCCTGGTATGAACAGAAGGCCGTCGCCATTCTGCTGACGCTCCTGAATCTGGGAGTGCGCAATATCCGCATCGGGCCGACGCTTCCCGCATTTCTTTCGCCTGCGGTGCTGAACCTTCTGCATGAGAAATTCAACCTCATGCCGATTACGACCGTGGAAGAGGATCTGGCGGCAATCATGGCATAGCTGTTCCACACTGCAACCAAAGACCCGGCGTGGGAGCCAGTCTCCACGCCGGGTCTTTTTTGCTACGAACAGAAAAATGCCTGCGGAGATCGTCGTCCGCAGGCAAAAGGTAACAATGATTGTGTCTAGTTAACGAGGCAAACTTGATAGGGCCTGTTCATGAGGCAAATTATGCGGCGATCAGCTGGCCGCGGACTGGAGGCTTGCTTCCAGCTCAATGGCGCGTGGGAACAGGATGTTGTTCTCCAGATGCACGTGGCGATGCAGGTCTTCTTCAAACTCTCTCAGGGCATCGAACAGCGCGTGATACGTGGGGCATGCTCCCGGCGGGGTCTGATAGCCGTTGCTGAGGCTGCGAAACTCCGCTGTGATCGCGCCCGCGGAGTCGTGCTCGCGAAGCATCATCTGGATGGGGAAGGAGATGCTGCCAAAGCCTGCTCGCGGCGCGGCCCCGCCAGTGCTTGCTGCTTCCAGCTTCTGGATATAGGGGAAGAGAACCTGCTCTTCCTTGCCCTGGTGCGAGCGCATCTCTTCATCGATCTGGTAAGTGAGTTCTTCAATGCGCAGAAGATTGGGGTTTCCCGGGCCGTGCTTGGCTGCCACCTTGTTTGCCAGGGCGATCATGCGCGGCGTTTCCCGGTTCACCCGCTCGTGATGCGTGCGGACGATGTACTCCGTCAATTCTGCCAGGGGAGCCGTTTGCCAGCGCGAGGGATTGTCGGCAGGTTGCTGGCCTCGTGACTCGTCAAGCTGCTTCAGAACGTCTTCCAGGGGAAGTTGAAGTTCCGCACAGGCGTTTGCCAGCGGGACGCGGCCACCGCAGCAGTAGTCGATGCCAAAGTGCTCGAATACGCGGATGGAAGAGGGTTCCTCGAGGGCGATCTCTCGGACCGTGGTGGTAGCAAGTGGGTTCATAGCGAAACTCCTTGCTATGAAACTAGAAGTTGTCGCGCTGTGCAGCAGCGACTTTAGTCACTCGCGGCACATTTCCTGCTGCGGCCTCCGTATGGTGGAGCAGCGTGCAGCTTTGCATCCTTCATTTTGTGCAGGATACGGAGAGACTTGATGCAGTCAAAATATTTGGGAGCAGTCGAGTATTTGGCGTCGCGGCTTAATGAGGCTTAATACTGGATCGCGGAACTGCCGTCCACACGCGCCGTCTTTACCTTATGCGCCAGACCCACGGCCGCCAACAGCCGGATGAAGGCGTAATTCAAGTCCAGCTCATACCATGCCAACCCATGCCGCGAGGAGACCGGGTGCGCGTGGTGATTGTTGTGCCATCCTTCGCCGCCGGTAAGCAGCGCAACCCACCAGTTGTTCCGCGAGTCGTCGCGAGTGGCAAACCGCTGCGAGCCCCAGATATGGGTAGCGGAGTTCACCAGCCACGTTACATGCAAGCCCAGCGTGGCGCGCAGAAAGATTCCCCAGAACACCCAGGACCAGCCTCCCGCAAGGTAGAGCGCGATGCCGACCAGCGTTACAGGCAGCCAGTTATAGCGGCTCAACCAGTTGTAGAAGGGGTCGCGAGCCAGATCGGGAGCATACTTTGACAGCACCGCTGTTTCGTTGTGCAGGCTTCCGTGAAGGATCCAGCCGATATGGGACCACCATGTGCCGTCGCGCGGAGAGTGGGGATCGCCGGGGCGGTCAGTGAGCTGATGGTGCAGGCGATGCACCGCAACCCAATAGATCGGTCCACCCTGCAGCGCCATGGTGCCGCAGACCGCGATGCAATATTCCAGCCACTTCGGCGTAGTGTAGCCGCGGTGGGTGAGCAGGCGATGGTAGCCAATGGCGATGCCGATGTTCTGGGCAAAGATCCACATCGCGGCAAAGACCACCAGCGACGACCACCGGAAGGTGAAGAATGCTGCGAGGGCGCCGAGGTGGAAGATGGCGATGGCAATGGCGAAGAACCAGTTGAAGCTGCCATCTCTCCGCTGCTTCAGCTCGGTAAGATCGAGCCGCCGCTGAGCTTCGATGCGTTCCTCGGTGGCGCGTTCTTCGGTCGGTGCAACCATGTTTGTCATGCGCGGTATCCGGGAGAAGTTCTTCCCTAACCCCAAGGTAGCGCATGGTGCGGCGGAGGGGCTGTAAGAGATTCGTAATATCTCAGCGTCGTGCGTGGAACCGCTGCCTCGTGCGACTATTACAGCTATGAGCGAACAGAGAGTGGCACTCGTTACCGGTGCGAACAAAGGCATTGGGCTGGAGATTGCGCAGCAGCTCGCGGAACAGGGAATCACCGTGGTGCTCGGTGCGCGCACGCTGGGGAAAGCGCGTGAGGCTGCGGAGAAACTGCGGGCAAAGGGGCTGAATGTGCATCCTGTCCAACTGGATGTCACCAGCGCGGAAGACATCGCCGCGCTTCCGGCTTTTTTCAAGGAGAAATTTGGCCGTCTCGATATTCTGGTCAACAATGCCGGCGTGAGTTATGACTTCGAAGGCGAAGTAACTGGGAACACTCTTCGCCGCACATATGAGGCGAATGTTATTGGCCCATTTGAAATAACGCGTGTCCTGCTGCCGCTTTTGAAGGCCAGCCCAGGGGGGGAGAATCGTCAACCAATCCAGCGTCCTTGGCTCACTGGCAACGATCTCGCAGGGCGAGGGCGGAGACTTTTCGACTCCAGGCTACTGCTCCTCCAAGGCCGCGCTCAACATGCTTACGGTTGTGGCGGCGGCGCAACTGAAGGAGACGAAGGTCAAGGTGAACGCAGCGCATCCCGGATGGGTGCAAACCGACATGGGTGGGAAGGATGCCCCTCTATCCATATCGGAGGGCGCAAAGACCGCCGTTATGCTGGCAACGCTGCCGGATGACGGTCCGACGGGGGGCTTTTTCCATATGGGTAAACCACTCCCCTGGTAAGCGCGGGAGCCGCGGTGTAAGGATGGAGAGACTAGGGCTCCGTAATGGAGAGACTAGGGCTCCATCCTTGCCGGTATTTCGCGCAAGGGGTCGGGACGCGGGATGGTTTCGTCGAACTTGCCGAAGATCATCTTGCCGGAGGCGGTCTGCAGCACTGAAGTCACGGTGATTTCGATCGAGCGGCCAATCATGCGGCGCGCGTGATCGACGACCACCATGGTGCCGTCATCCAGATAACCAACTCCCTGCGTAGCTTCCTTCCCTTCCTTCAGGATGACGACATGCATCTTTTCGCCGGGAAGCACGACCGGCTTGAGAGAGTTGGCCAGGTCGTTGATGTTCAGCACCTGCACCTGGCGCACATGCGCGACCTTGTTGAGGTTGAAGTCATTTGTAACTATCTTTGCGTCAAATTGTCTGGCCAACTCTATCAGCTTCAGATCTACTTCGCGGATGGCGGGAAAATCCTGTTCGACAATCTGAATGGTCAGCAGGGAGTTGGCCTGCATGCGTTGGAGTACATCAAGGCCGCGTCGTCCCCGCTGCCGCCGCGATGAGTCGGACGAATCGGCTACCATCTGAAGCTCACGCAGCACGAATTCGGGAATCACCAGCGTGCCTTCCAGAAAACCTGTCTCTGCAATGTCCGCGATGCGTCCATCGATGATGGAGCTGGTGTCGAGGATCTTCATGCTGCGGCGTGTCGCCCGCTCTCCGGCAAAGAGATCGCCGAGGGCGGCGAGGTTGAGCAGGTCGCCCTTGCTGGTGCCGACCACCAGGCCCACATAGGACATCAGCAGGAGCACGAAAATCTGCAGCGCGCTCAGTGTTCCTCCGGAGGGCAGGCTGTCGCGCAGAACGAGGCTGAAGAGGAAGGCGCCGAAGATTCCCAGGGTGCTGCCGATGATTGCGCCGATCAAGCGCTTCAGGCTGACGGCGCGCACGCGCAGCTCAAAGACGATCACCACTCCGGCGGCCACCGCGCCCAGCCCGGCCGCGGCCCACGAGGTCAGCCCGAATGGGCGAAGGAGATAACAGGCAACGGAGAACAGCAGCAGCAAGACAACACGAATCAGGATCAGGTCCATGGGGCCGGGGATCTCCTGCCGGGCATGACCACAACATCTGTACCCGGCAACCGGGAGTATACTTTCGCGATTTGAGTTCCGCAATGGATCGCAGTGAGAGGCTGCTGCCGGGCCGGATCCCTCGCTGAAGGACCGCCTGTTAGAGAGAGCTGAGGTAGCGGTCTCCGCCATCGCAAAGCAGAGCGACGATTACCAGTTCCTTCCCGGCGCGCTCCGCATCTCGAAAAGCTTCTTCCGCAATTCTCAGGCTGGCGGCGACGACAGCGCCCCCGGAGATGCCCACCAGCAACCCCATCTCGCGTGCCAGGCGCCGCGTCATCTCCCGTGCCTCTCCGGTGCTGACCGCCACGGTGCGATCGGCGAGATACGGGCTATAAATGGCAGGCAGCAGCGTGGTGGATATATGCTTCAATCCTGCGATTTCGTGGCTGGGGGAGTCGGGCTGCACGGCAATGCACTCCAGCCGGGAGTTGTATTGCTTCAGCTTTCGGGTCGTCCCCAGAAAAGTTCCACTGGTGCCCAGCCCGGCCACAAAATGCGTGACTTGCCCGCCGGTCTGCTCCCAGATTTCGCTTCCCGTGCTCTGGTAGTGGGCCTGCCAGTTCATGTCATTCGAAAACTGATCGACGTAGCAGAACCTTTGGGGATCGTCGCCGGCAAGCTCACGAGCCTTCAGGATGGCTCCATCCAGCCCCAGTTCGGAGGGGGTGTAGATCGCTTCGGCCCCGTACGCAGCGACACTCCTTTTCTGCTCGGGCGAGATGCTCTCCGGCATGCAGAGGGTGACAGGAAATCCGAGCGCCGCACCGAGCATGGCATAGGAGACGCCAGCGTTACCGCTGCTTGCGTCCAGTAAACGCCTGCTATCCGGGAGTCCATCGTCCCGGGTCAGAACAGCTTGGGTCAGACCAGCTTGGGTCAGACCAGTCCGGAGCAGACCAGCTTGGAGCAGACCCCGCTGTCTGGCATCGGCTACGATCGCTGCCGTCGAACGATCCTTGGCCGAGCCACCCGGATTGGCCCACTCCGCCTTGCCAAGAATCTGCACGCCGGGCAGGTGGGCGGTGAGCTTGTCCAAGGGGAGAAGCGGCGTGTTGCCGATGCGTTCGAGCAGGGAAGTACCCAGGGTCTTGTTCATCGTGTCTGATCGTGTCCTGTAGGAATCGAGGTTCCGTTGTGGTTCCGTTGTGTCCGCCGCCAATTGCAGCCGATGCGGAAAATGTGCGAGAGTTAAAACGTTGGGGCGAATCTTTTCGATAGTGTATCTGCCCCATGAAATCCGCGTCCGGCCGCAGGAAGATACAGGGTAAACATCATGTCTCGAAAGATCAGCCAGCCCAGTTTTCAGGAAGTGCTCAACTCCTTACGCAACGCGCAGTTTGACGTGAAAGACGTTCCGGGAGCGCCGGGTAAGGTGATGGTGAGCAAGCACGGTTGTGCGACGATCCTGCATGAAGCCGCGGGCCATATTGAGCCGATGGCAACACAGCCCGGGTTCCTGGTAGGTGGAGAAATTTCGCGGATCCTGGATCGAGGAAATCAGAAGTTCCTGAAAACGAGCAAGTTAGAAGTGCCCGCAACGGCCGATGCCTTGCACGCTGTGCATCTCTTCACGGAAGAGTTGAAGCAGATTACCGGCGGCATCAGCCTGTACAACGAATCCTTGGGAACGGTCAGCGATCGCTATGTGTATGACCGCCTGAAGGGGCGGGATCTTCCTCCGGCTCAGCGCCCAAAGCGGCCCTGGGAACTGGTTTCCTAAGGCATCAAGCGCTAGATCAGCAGCAGGCTCGACAGATCGACAGAATCAGCGGCGCGCTCTCTGGCGCTGGAGTTCGCGATACACCTCGCTCTTCGATTGGCCCCGCTCCCGGGCGATCTTTTTGAGTGCCTCCATCTCGGTCAGGCCCTCTTTTTCCAATTCCACCAGCCTTTGTTGTACTGAGCTTGCCGCGACCTCCGCCGCAGGTCGCTTGCGTCCCTCGATCAAGAGAGTAATCTCCCCGCGGATACGCTCGCGCGAGGCAAGAGATTCGCGAACTTCGCGGACGGTTCCACGCAGAAATTCTTCGTGCAATTTGGTGAGTTCGCGGGCGACCACGACGCGGCACTCGTCGCCCCAGACCGAGGCGGCATCGGCGAGCGTTTCGAGGATGCGGTGCGGAGCTTCATAGAAGATCAGCGTTGGCGCGGAGGCCAGCGGAGACTCCGGCGCGGATGCAGCCAGGGCTTCCAACCGGGTGCGGCGCTCGCCGGCCTTCGAGGGCAGAAAGCCGAGGAAGAGAAAGCTCTCCGTGTTCAGGCCGGAGGCGACCAATCCTGAGAGTGCGGCATTTGCGCCGGGAATAGGGATGACGGGGATTCCGGCTGCCAGAGCGGCTGCGGCCAGCGTCATTCCCGGGTCAGAGATGCCCGGCATGCCGGCGTCGGAGACAACGGCGACGCGGCCACCCTGCTGCAGCAGCTCCAGCAATTCGGCGGCGCGCGCCTGCTCGTTGTGTTCGTGGCAGCTGACGGTTGGCGTGCGGATGTCGAAGTGGTTGAGCAGCTTTTGCGTCTGGCGCGTGTCTTCGCAGGCGATGCGGTCGGCAGCGCGAAGGACGCGGATTGCGCGCAGGGTAATGTCTTCAAGATTTCCGATGGGGGTGCCGACCAGGTAGAGGCCGGGCGCGATGGGGCGCTGGGCCGTGTCCTCGGATTCCTGCTCCGTCAGAGGAGTGTCGTGCGGAGCGGTGTCGGGTGGAAGGTCGCCGTGTGCGTCCGGGCTGCGATGCGCCATGGACTATTCCTGGCTTTGCCGATGCAGTCTGCGGTGCTCTGCCAGCAGGCCCATCGAATGCATAAGATTTTGCAGGCTGACGATGCCGACGATGCGCTCGCCCTCAGTGACCGGCACCAGCGAAAGCCCGCGTCCGGCGGTGATGCGGCGAATCGTGGAGCCAAGCGAGTCGTCGGGCTGCGCCACCTGAAACGCACGGGACATGACCGATTGCACGTAGCCATTGCCCTCGGAGCGCAGCGCATCCAGGATTCGCTGGCGAGAGACGATGCCGACCAGGTTGTTTCCGCGGACGACGGGGAAATCGTCCTGCAGGCAGTGGATGGACCGGTAAAGCGCGTCCTCAAGTGTGTCCGAGGGAGAGAGCGTGGCGAAGTCGGTCAGCATCACATCGCGCATCTGCACCGTATCGACGACGGATTGAAACAAGACTCCCTGATCCTCAAGCTGGGCGCCGATGAAGATAAAGAAGCCCGCCATGACGAGCCAGGGATTCTGCAGCACGATTCCGGCAATGAAGGCGAGGAGCGCCACCACCTGCCCGATGCTGTTGGTGGTGCGGTTGGCCTGCAGCGTGCCATAGGATCGCGACAAACTGCTGCGGAGAAGGCGTCCGGCATCGAGCGGATAGGCGGGGACCATGTTGAGGAAGCCGAGGAACAGGTTGAGCCAGACAATGCTGCGGATGAGGTGGTTGGGCGTGACCCAGGGACGCTCGAAGATGTTCAACTGCGGCGCCGCGCCCATGATGAGAGCACCCACCACGACGGCAAAGCATAGATTGGCCAGCGGTCCGACGATGGCCATGGCCGTCTGCACGTGCGGTTCGGTAGAGCGCTCCTGGCTCTCCGGGTTGGCATAGGAGTACAGGCCGCCGATGGGCAGCAGAAGAATGCTGCGCAGCTTCAAGCCGTAATACGCGGCCGCGAGAACGCGGGCAACTTCGCGCACGGTGACGGCGAGCCCGAGCAGCAGCCACAGGCCAAAGCCACGCGGGCCGGATATGTGCATGGCGCTGGTATAGAGCAGGCAGAAGCCCAGCAGCAGGACAAAGAAGGTGTGAATGCGTACGTCCACACCCATCCATCGCCCCAGTGGAAATGACCATCCGCGCATCATCAGGTTCTTCAGCCTCAGGTTCTTCAGCGTTGCCGTGTTCCGGGATCCCTGTTGCATTCGATTGTAGACGTTCGCGCGAAGCGACGGGCTCGACGCCGGTGCGTTACCATCGGAAAACAAATGCGTGTTATTGCTGGCCTCTATCGCTCCCGCCCCCTGACGGCCCCCAAGGGGCTGACAACCCGGCCTACCTACGATCGCCTGAGGGAGACATTGTTCAACGTGCTCGCGCCGCGGCTGCCGGATGCGGTTTTTGTAGATCTGTATGCCGGCTCGGGCGCGAATGGCATTGAGGCACTCAGCCGGGGCAGCCGTTTCGTCTATTTTGTTGAGAACGGGGAGCCTGCGCTGCAGGCGATCCGTGCCAACCTGGCATCGCTGGGGATCAAGGGAACCTACGGCCTGGAGCCGCGGACGGCCAGCGCTTTTTTGCGCCGGGCGGCGGCGAATGCGCTGAAGACGGGGCAGACCTTCGACATTTTGTTTCTCGATCCGCCCTATGACAGCCTGACAGAGTATGCCTCGACGCTGACCCTGCTGGGTGGCGAGGCTGCGCGGGTGCTGAACGAGAACAGCGTCGTGGTTGCCGAGCATCAGCGGCGCCAGCCACTCGAAGAGAGCTACGGGAAGCTGCGGCGATACCGGGTGCTCGAGCAGCGGGATTCGGCGCTGAGCTTTTTCGCCCCGGAGGGAGCAGGCGAGGGCTAAATCTTCTCGCCGGTGCGGAGATCGACGGCGAACTCGACGTTGCTGTCCGTCATCAGATCCCAGCCTGTGCCGCGCAGGATGTTGCCGGAGATTTCGTTGATCTCAATGCCCTCCCACGAAAGCCGGGGAGAGTGCCAGGCGCGGCCCTGCGGGCCATATGCAAGGAGAGAGTGGTGTCCGCCGAAGAGCAGAAGGTTGTGCTCCGGCAGCGCCTGGACGAGCAGTACCGGGCGGAACTCTATCTGTTCGAATGTGCCGGGGTCGAGGGTCTGGATGAGGTACGCGTAGCCTCCCGCGACGGCGCAGATCTGGTCGGGGTTGGGGCTGGTCCAGATGCCGGTGGGGACTGAGCTGTCGGCAAAGCCAAGGGCGCAGGTGGCGAGAAATGCGCTGCCTCGCGCAGGATGAATCAGCAATTGCAGCGCGCCGCTGTCCGCCTCCTCCGCGTCGTGCGGATAGACGAAGGCGCGCGCCGGAGCGATCAGCGGCTGGTTAGGCAGCACATCGACCTGCCAGGTGCGGGGGAAGCTTTCGTCGAAGACGGCCATCTCAAGCCTCGGGGACAGCGGTAAAGCTGTCGATGCGCTGGCGAACGGAGAGGACTGGCGTGGGCAAAGGCAGACGGCTGCCCTCTTCGAGAATCGGGATGAGCTTATCGAACTCCGGCCCGGAGTGTGCCCCCGTAAGCGCGATGCGGACGGGGTGGAAGAGATCTTTGCCCTTGATGCCGGTCTCGGTCTTGATCTCGTTCATCCAGAGCTTGAACTGCTCCGGCGTAACGGCGGCAGAGGCGTCCACGCGTGCGGCAAAGGCGCGAAGAACCTTGTTGGCGCTCTCAGTGCCCAGCAGGGCGGAGTTCTCGGGGTCTGCTTTGGCGGCGCTGGCATCGAAGGCGAAGACGGCATGGGCCTTCTCCGGGAGCTGTTGCAGGGTATCGGCCGAGGGCAGGAAGAGCGTGAGGAGCTTGCCGAACCACTGGACCACGTCCTCGCTGGCGTTGGCGCGGGGCGGCAGCAGATTCGCGGCGGCAAAGTAGGGCCAGGCAAGTTCGAGGATGCGCTCGGGCGCGGCCAGCTTGAGGTAGTGGCGGTTGAGCCAGTACAGCTTGTCAAAGTCGAAGATGGCGGGCGATGAGGTGACGCGCTCCAGCTTAAAGACGCGCGTCAGCTCGTCGAGGGTAAAGGTTTCGGTTTTGCCATCCTTCGCGCCCCAGCCCAGAAGCGCGAGGTAGTTGCCAAGGGCTTCGGGGAGGATGCCCATCTCTCGAAAGCTGGTGATGGAGGTTGCGCCATGGCGCTTGGAGAGGCGCTCACGGTCGGCTCCCAGGATGGTGGAGAGGTGCGCAAACTGCGGCACCGGCCAGCCGAATGCCTGATAGATGGCGACCTGCTTCGGCGTGTTGGAGATGTGGTCGTCGCCGCGGATGACGTGGGTGATCTCCATCAGCGCGTCATCGACGGTGACCACGTAATTGTAGACAGGCACGCCGGAGGAGCGGACCAGGATGGGGTCGCTGACCGTCTCACTGGCGAACTCGACGGCTCCGCGCACGATGTCGTGGAAGCGCAGGGGAGCATCCGGGATGCGCAGGCGAATCGCGAACGGCTCGGTGGCGGCGCGCTGCTGGCTGGTTGCCGCATCGATGCCGCGGCACTTGCCGGAGTAGACCTGCGGCTTGTGCTCGGCAATGGCGCGGGTGCGCTCGGCCTCCAGCTCCTCGCTGGTGCAGAAGCAGCGGTAAGCCTTGCCCTCGGCGAGCAACTGGTCGGTGTGCCGGCGGTAGATATCCAGGCGCTCCGACTGGCGATAGGGGCCATAAGGGCCACCCACGTCCGGGCCTTCATCCCAGTTGAGGCCAAGCCAGCGAAGGTCGTCCATTAGCTGGCTTTCATAGCGGAGTTCGCTGCGCTCGACGTCGGTGTCTTCAATGCGGAGCAGGAAGTCTCCCCCGTTATGGTGGGCAAAGAGCCAGTTGTAGAGGGCGGTTCGGGCGTTGCCGACGTGGAGTTGTCCGGTGGGCGATGGCGCGAAGCGGACGCGCGTTTTCTGAATAGGCATGGCTGATCCTGATGGTACCAAGCGAGAGAAGCAGGGGCCAGACCTTGGACGGAATCCTCGGGCCTGCTAACCCTACCTGGGCATCATTTAGCTTTGTCACCCGGGGCCCCATTTAGTTTTGTCATCCTGGGCCTCATTTAGTTTTGTGTTTTTGTCATCCTGAGCCCCCATATAGTTTTGTCATCCTGAGCGAAGCGAAGGATCTGCTTCATAACGCGCAAGAATCGCGCCATACGTCCCAGGCGGTGGACCCGCCACAACAGTCGTCGCCCGCCTCGTCTGGCGCATTCCTTCGCAACGCCATCCGCTCAGTTAGGGCTAACAGGGCCTAGCGAAAGTGCTCCCAGCCGCCGGGGTTGAGGGGCTGAGAGTGGCCGCCCGATACCAGGGAGATCAGCGGCTGGCGGGTGCGGCGGTTCACCATGCGGCCGATGGCACGGACAGGAACACCTGCAATTCTGGCAGGGACACGGGTGCGCGGCGCCGCCGTGAAGAGAAGCTCGTAGTCTTCGCCGCCGTGCAGGGCCAGCGCGAGAGCGGAGGGCGCGAGGCCGGCCATCTCCGCGAGATTGGCCATCACGTGGACGGGGATGGCGTCGGCGTCGATCTCCGCGGCGAGGGCGGACTCTTCGCAGAGATGCGCGAGATCGGTGGAGAGCCCATCGCTGATGTCGATGGCTGCGGTCGCCATCTTTGCGGCTCGGATCCTGCTGGCCGCCTGCAGGCGCGGCTGGGGATAGAGGTGCGGGTGAAGCTGGCTCGCATCGGCATGACGGAAGCGCCGGGGAGAGCGCTCGAGGGCGAGGAGTTCGGCGGCAGCTCCGCCAAGGCTTCCGGTTACGTAGATCGTGTCTCCGGCGCGCGCGGTGGAGCGCAGCAGGGCCCGGCCCCGGGGAACAGAGCCCAGCAGGATGATGTCGGCGATCACCAGAGAGTTGGAGGCTCGAGAGTTGGAGGCCCCGGAATTTGAGGCTCGGGACAGGATGCGTGGCGATTGCGCGAGGTCGCCACCCGCGAGGGGCACGCGGTGCTGCGCGGCCAGGCGGAGGAAGCCATCGAGAAAGCGCTCCATCCAACTGGTTGTGGCACGCCCCGCCTTGCGGGTAAGTTCCGGCGGAATGGCCAGCGAGAGGAAGGCGGCCAGCGGGGTCGCGCCCATCGCGGCCACGTCGCTGAGTCCGCGGGCCAGGCAGCGATGTCCCGCCGACTCGGCAGGATGCCAGTCGCGGCGGAAGTGGACATGTTCGAGAGAAAGGTCGGTAGTGACGACAATCTCCTCGCCCGCAGGTGGCCGCAGGATCGCGCAATCGTCGCCGATGCCGAGGCGTAGCGCGCCGCCGTTCCTACCGTTTGCCCCGGTTGCCGCTTTACCGCTTGCCGCGCGCTGGCGAATGGCGGCGATCATAGCCAGCTCCGTGGGGTTGGCGGAGGCGGGGCGGGCATTTCTTGGGCGAGAGCTTGCGGGCTTGCGGTCAGGTTTCATCGGATACTGGCCAGCATACCGCGATGGAGGGGCCGACGGCTGTAATTGCACTGCTTATAGTGCAATTCGAGGCGGAAAATCCCTCCAAAGAGGGAGATATCCGCCTCGCCTGACCCGCTCCGACGATTGACGCAAGGGGAAACCCTCTGCTACCGTCACTAAAGATTCACGAGCCTTGAATCTGTTCGGCTGCATCCAAGTGTGCCGCATTTTCGCGTGTCTTCTCCGCGTTAGGTTGCGCGCATTGTTTTCTTGGAATGTCAGAACATATACGGAATTTTCAAGAGAGAGACTTTTGCGCAATCGTTTCTACATCATTTTTGTGTCACGCGAAGAAGATGGACGCCTGAGAAAAATTCCGGTTCCGCTTCACTACGCGTACATCTTTGTAGCGGCGGCTGTGGTAGGAGCTTTCAGCATCGCGGGCATGGCGGGATCGTACTCCCGCATGCTGATGAAGACTGCGAACTTCAATCAGATTCGTTCCGAGCGTGAGGCCATCCGCAGGAACTATCTGCATATGGAGCAGACCGCGCACGAGAAGGATATTCAGGCGGCATCGCTGGGCACGCTGGCGAGCGAAGTGACGGCTCTTTATGGACTGCGGCAGAACAAGCTGACGGCAAAATCTGCGGCCAAGGAATCGTCGGTTGCCAGCACTCCGGTTTCGGATGATTTCAATCAGCAGCAGTACGATCGTTCGATTGACCAGTTCTATGCGCTGCGCAGCTCGGCGATGTCGGGCCAGGTTTCGCGTGCGTTGGAGGGTGGGTTGAACCTGACCAACACCACAACGGACTGGATCCAACTGGCGGACGCTCCCTCACTGTGGCCGGTTCAGGGCCGGGTGACCAGCTCGTTTGGGCAGCGTGAAGATCCCTTCAATGGAGAAGGCGCTTTCCACGCGGGCATCGATATTTCTTCGTCGTTTGGGCAGAGCGTACGGGCAGCGGCGGACGGCGTTGTGGAAGCCGCCTCGATGGCGAATGGTTATGGCCGCGAAGTGGTGATCGATCACGGGCACGGGGTGAGGACGGTCTATGCGCACCTCTCGGGCTTTACAGTGATGTCTGGCCAGCAGATCAAGCGTGGCCAGGTGATTGGCTATGTGGGACTGTCGGGGCGCAGTACGGGACCCCATCTGCACTATGAAGTCAGGCTGCACAACACGCCTGTGAACCCGCACAAATATCTGCGGACCACGATGGAGCAGCTTGCCGTTGGCCACAGCGATACGCTCTCCGGTGGCGTGAACTAGTCCGGTAAAAAACGATATTCGATACAAACGGGCGGCTCTTCTTCTAGGAGAGCCGCCCGTTCTCTTTGTGCTTTGCTCTACTTGCCTTGATAACTTACGTGCCAGATGGAGCTGGAGCCGTCGTCGGAGACGAAGAGCGAGCCGTCCCTGGCTACGGTGACGCCCACCGGTCTGCCCCATACGTCCCCATTCGCAGTGGTGAAGCCGGTGAGAAAGTCTTCATACTCCCCTGTAGCGCTGCTGCCCTTCATGGGGATGCGGATCACCTCGTATCCGGTGCGCTTGTGGCGGTTCCAGGAGCCGTGCTCGGCGGCAAAGGCGTCTCCCCGGTACTTGCCGGGGAACTGCGAGCCTTCGTAGAACGTCATCTGGAGCGAGGCGAAGTGCGGCTGCAGGATCACATCCGGCGTGAGGACCTTGGACTTCAACTCGGGATGTTTCCCGGCGTGGCGTGGATCCTGGTGACCGCCCATGTAGAACCAGGGCCAGCCGTAGAAGCCGTCTTCCTGCACATGGGTGATGTAGTCGGGAACAAGATTGTCGCCCAGGGCATCGCGCTCGTTGGTGGAGCACCAGAGCTCTCCCGATGTGGGATGGATGGCCTCGCCGACGCAGTTGCGAATTCCATAGGCATAGACCTTGACGAACTTGCCTTCGGGGGTGAACTCCAGCACGTCGGCGCGGTGGAACTCGACAGGATTGCCGTCGGTGTCATCCACGTTGGAGTGGGAGCCGACCGACACGAACATGCGCTGGCCGTCGTTGGAGAAAACAACGTCGCGAGTCCAGTGGCCTCCGCCGCGGAGGCGTCCGCCGCCAGGCAGATCTGCGAGCTTTTCGGCGGCCCCGCGAGCCTTCATATCTCCATTGCGATAGGGAAAGCGCACCACGGCATCGGTGTTGCCGATGTAGACCCACTGCGGATTGGGTCCGGCGGGATAGAAGGCGATGCCAAAGGGCTGGCTCAGGCCGCTGGCGAAGACCTCGGTCTGGACTGGCTTGCCGTCGGTGGTGACTCCGCGCAGAACCCGTATTCTGCCGGCTTCGCTCTCGGCAACGAAGAGGTCGCCATCGGGCGCGGTGCGGATGAGACGCGGCCGGTCAAGGCCGGTGGCATAGAGGCTCACCTTGAAGCCTGCAGGAGCCTTGGGCCACGCATCGGCGGGGCGAGGAACCATGTTGGGGCCATTGTCGATGGATTCGGCAGGGTTGGGTTCGGGCAGATCGGCGAGCGTGATCTTGCGGCGCACTCCGGGAGCTTGCTGGCTGTAGTCGGCAAAGGGAGACTTATGTTTGGCGGCAGGGCTGGCGCCATCGGCAGGCCGTGGGCCGGCCCAGCCTGCGGGATCGGTACTGCTTAGTAAAGCGAGGGATGCCAACGCCAGCGCCCATCTTGTGTGCATTCCAACCTCCGTATCGGGTGTATCTGCGACCTGTATCTGCGAGCTGTACTTTCAAGCTGTATCTGGGAGCCGGGCGAGACTCCTGCCGCGCTCCACATCCTTGCTGGTTGGATGGCGAAGAGTCTCCCGGGCTACAAATTTACTTCTTGCGCGCCTACTTTTTCCCGTCCTGACTGTCGGTTGCGGGAGCTGTAGAGGTGTCCGGGGCCATATTCTCCGGGGCGGCAACCAGCTGCTGCATCAGGCTGTCGGGAAGCGTGGCGGTCACCACAGTGCGATTGCGATGGTGAACCACCTTCATCGAATCGAGCAGGCTGCGGATCTCCGGATTACCGCTGTTTTCGGGAAGGTTATTTTCGACCGTGCGCATCAGGCCGAGCGTGTTCTCCAGGCTCTCAGCGGTAGAGGAGGCGGCAAGGTCGGTGGGCGCAATCTCCTCGACGCGGAGGCGGAGAGCGCCGGTCCAGCGCAGGGATGCGATAAACGTTGTGTCCTCCGGCAGCGGAACCTGCATGCCGTAGATTTTGAGGTTGCCATTTTCGCCGAGGGGAAGACCAATCTTGCCGATGCCCCAGGCCAGCGAAAGCAGCGGAATTTCGCCGTAGTGTTGCGAGAGCAGGGTGGATCCGGCAAAGGGAAGCGCGGCGGCGCGATAGCGATCGCATATGGAGTGGATCTGCTCGGCAGTGGGAGCATTGGAGACGGCCACCATGTCATAGCCAAGCTGCGTGACGCGCACCGTGCGGCCTTCGTTGGGAATGTCGAAGACGTCGTGGCCGTAATAGGTTTCCCGGGAGCTGGCCTGGCTCTCGAAGTACTTCGCCAGCTTCTTGCCATCGAAGCGGCCAACGAAGACCTCGGAGAAGGCGACGAGGCCGTTGGGGCCGTTGGGATTGGGCATCTCGTGGAGGGCGAAGGCCGCCTCGTCAAGATCTCGCTCAAAGACGAAACCGGTGGCATCGATGAAGCGCTGATACTCGGGATCGTGAGCGACGGGGTGTTGGTCAAAGTGAGTGGCGGCGCGGAGCGGCCGCAGGTTCAGGTAGACGATGCCATCCGACTCCGGGAGCAGGCGGGCAGCCTCCGGCGGAGCCTTCTTTCGCAGGTAGATGCCCGCTGCCAGGATGGCCAGCATGAGAAGTACGACGAAGAGCGTGGTCCTGGTACGCTTGTGCATTCGGTGTGTTCGTGGCAGACGCGGCAAAAATCCCGCAGATGCTGAACGAGGGAAAGGATATCATTCGCCAGGGTATAAACCCTTGGCGTGGTTGGGCAGGGGAGCGGCAGGGACTGCGGAGGGCTCTGCGTGCGGGCGGAAAGATTCCCCTGGGCGAATTGCGGAGAGCCTTCCGCTGTGATAATCTTTCGATTCATACCAGTCATTTCGGCGACGCACCCGTGTGTCTTCGCAACAACTGGTTTATTGGCTGTTCGGGCTGGCGTAGCTCAGCTGGTAGAGCATCTGATTTGTAATCAGACGGTCGGGGGTTCAAGTCCCTTCGCCAGCTCCAGATTTATACCGGCGTGGGCGGTCGGCAGCAGGGGAATTTTTGATGCTGGCTGGCTTCGGCCGCCGGTTTTTACCCGCCGCAGTCATCCCATCCTGTTCTCCTGTCTCCCGAAGTGTTTTTCGAGGGAATCCGGAGTCTCCGTTTGAGACCCCATGGGAGTGCTGGTGTGCGGAGGCGGTTGGCTGGCTTCGGCCTCCGGTCAAGTTTGCCGAAGGGCTTGGTTTGAAGGGAATGTGCACAGGTGGCCGAGCGGTTAATGGCAGCAGACTGTAAATCTGCCGCTCCTTGCGAGCTACGGAGGTTCGAATCCTCCCCTGTGCACCATAAGTTTTGCAGGTTCCGCCGATGAGTTTTCTGGCGGATGGACGGCGTAAAGGAATCGCGGTTCTTTTGCTTGCCGGGCTGGGGCTGCTGGCTTGGGAGACGATAGACCCGGGGCAGGTCCGGTGGGTTGTGATGGTGGTGCTGGGTGGTTTCGCGCTGCGCATCCTGCTTGCCGCTGGTTCGCGCGACGGGGCGGATACGCGATAGGATAGCGAAGGGCATCCGCGACGTTGGCGGGTGGTTTTTTGAGAGGGCTGATGTAGCTCAGTCGGTAGAGCACTCCCTTGGTAAGGGAGAGGTCACCGGTTCAATCCCGGTCATCAGCTCCAGAATTTTGGAGTGGGTCAGAGAGGTAGGCAGCAGGAAGGCGGGTAGTAGGCGCGTTCCGGCTGCATTGCTGCGTGTCTGGCTCCGGTGTTTCGGCGGGAGTAACTCAGTGGTAGAGTCACAGCCTTCCAAGCTGTTGGTCGCGGGTTCGATTCCCGTCTCCCGCTCCAGGTTTCAGGGTTGCAGATTTTAGCTCGCAGGTCTTAAAGAGTCGTAAGAGTCACGAGAAAGTCAAGAGATCGCGCTGGGAAAGCTGGCGCGAGTTCTACGCAGGAGTGGGAGATGTTTGAGCAGGCGGTGATTCCGGTACAGGATCAGCAGCGTGTGTCGGAAATGAACGCGGTGCTGGAGTCTACTTTTGCGGCGAGCAGCGTGGCGCGTTTTTTGAAGCGGGTGCAATCCGCGGGATTGCGGGTTCGCGACTTTGAGGGAATCCTGTCGCGCGGCCTGCTGGGGCCGAACACAGCGGCGCTCTATGGCGCTCTGGTGGATTCGGATCGCGGGCAGGTGCGGGAGCGTTACCTGGCGTTGGTGGAGCGAGTGGCCCTGGAGCATCGCGCGAAGTATTTGAAGGTGTATGCCTATTACTGATCGGGCAGCCACTGCGGAGGCCGAAAACGGTGTCTACGTAGTGGTGTGGGAGTTTGAAGTGAAGGCGGGTTGGGAGGCGGAGTTTGTGGCCGTCTATGGAGCCGATGGAGACTGGGCTCGCCTGTTTCGCCGGGAAAAAGGGTTTTTGCGGGTAGAGTTGGCTCGAAGCGTCATGGCTCAGAATCGGTTTTTTACATTCGATTACTGGGTTTCGGCTGCAGCGTTTCTTGAGTTTTGTTCGAAGCATGGCGCCGCGTATGAGGCGCTCGATGAAAAGTGGGCAG
This sequence comes from Acidisarcina sp., assembly GCA_035539175.1. Taxonomy (NCBI): domain Bacteria; kingdom Pseudomonadati; phylum Acidobacteriota; class Terriglobia; order Terriglobales; family Acidobacteriaceae; genus Acidisarcina; species Acidisarcina sp. The sequence goes on from DATLIY010000008.1 coordinate 849,922, forward strand.
GAATTACGGAGCGGGAGCGGCGTATAGGCGCTTTTCCGCCCGAGTAAACCAGGAGAGCGAACGAGATGGCGAAGGAGAAGTTTGACCGGTCGAAGCCGCATGTGAATGTGGGAACGATCGGACACATTGATCACGGGAAGACGACGTTGACGGCGGCGATCACGAAGGTGTTGTCGAAGCACAACCCGAAGAATTCGTTCC